>DATITJ010000560.1:0-1520 GCA_035467935.1 Ornithinibacter sp. | reverse complement strand
GTTGTCGGGCGTCGACAGGTCGCTGACGAGGGCGCCGGCGGCCGAGCGGTTGAGCGAGGCGTTGAACGTCGCGACGCGCAGCGTGCGGTCGTGGCGGTCGTGGCGGTCGTGGCGGTCGTGGCGGTCGTGGGCCGTCGTGCCGGACGCCGCCGACGGCGTGGCGCTCGCGGGGCCGACGGCGGTGACGAGGGCGGCCGCAGTGAGGGTGGCGGCGGCGAGCGCCCGAGAAGGGGATCGTGCGGTGATGGACATGCCGTCGACCGTAGGGCGGGTGGCGTCCCGGTGGGGCGAACGGTGCGTGGCGATCGGGTGAAGCGGCGGGTCGCTGCACCGGCGACGGGACGCCTCGCCGGTCGGAGCGGGGAGCCGTCGGCCCGCGGCGGCAGGGGACGGACGCTGGGGTCTGGCCGGCGTCGGTGCCCTGGCGTAGCGTCGCCGGGAAGCGGGCGTACCACCGCGCCCGCGACCACCACCACGGTCAAGGGAGCCCGTCATGGCAGTTGCGCTCGACCCCTACCTCAACTTCCCCGGCACCGCCCGCGAGGCGATGACCTTCTACCAGTCCGTCCTCGGGGGGGAGCTCCAGATCTCGACCTTCGGGGAGTACGGCGCCGAGGGCGCCCCGGCCGACGGCGTCATGCACGCCCACCTCGAGACCGAGGCGGGCATGACCTTCATGGCGTCCGACATGCCGCCCGGCCAGGAGGACGGCCACGTCGTCGGCACGAACATCTCGATGTCCATCAGCGGCGACGACGGCGAGGCGATCCGCCGCTACTGGGACGGCCTGTCCGAGGGAGGGACCGTGCAGATGCCGCTCGAGCGCCAGATGTGGGGCGACGACTTCGGCGCCCTCACCGACCGCTACGGCATAGCGTGGATGGTCAACATCGCCGGCGACCCCGGGTCGGGCGAGGGCTGACCCGGCGCGGCCGGGACCACCTGGCTCAGGCCAGGGCCGACACCGCAGCCTCGAGCTCCTCCAGTGCCTCGCCGGTGCGCACGGCGAGGCGCTGCAGGTGCGGCAGCGCCTCGCGGTCGCCGATGAAGCCGAGGTCGAGCCTGCCGGCATACGAGTGCGCGGTGATGTTGAGCACCATCGAGTGACCGGGGATGGAGATCGGGTAGGTCGCCTCCATGCGGGCACCGCGCAGGTGCAGGTGCTCCTTGGGCCCGGGGACGTTGGAGATGCAGACGTTGAGGGTGTGCGGGACCGGGCCGGGGAGCCCGCTCATCGCCTTGGCGACCTGCAGGCCCGCGGGGGCGAGGAGCAGCGCGCTGTAGGCCATCACGGCATCCGCGCTCATGCCGTGCATCCGCGCCTTCGCCGCGCGTGAGGACGCCGTGATCGCGCTGAGCCGGGAGAGCGGGTCGTCGATGTCGGTCGCCAGCGAGACGAGGGTGGCGCCGACCGCGTTGCCGCCGCCCTCGCTCTCCGCGGGCCGCACGTTGACCGGGACGAACGCGATGAGCGGGCGCTCGGGCAGGGCGTGCTGGTCGTCGAGCCAGCTGCGCAGGCC
>DATITJ010000559.1:0-4544 GCA_035467935.1 Ornithinibacter sp. | reverse complement strand
GGCGTCGCCGCCGGTGGCACCGCCCCGGCGTATGCCGTGCTCCGCCTGACCTTCCGGCGCCGCTGACGTGTCGGGCCAGGGCAACGACGGGCCGGAGGCCGTGACGCCCGAGGTCGACGCAGCGGCTGTCGACCCGGCGGCCGTCGACGCGGCGGCCGTGGCGGTGGCCGCCGCGGCCGGGGCGAGGCGCAACCGGCTCCTGGACGCGCTGCGCTGGGGCCTGCTCGTGCTCATCCTCGTCGGCGCCGGCGTCACGCTGTGGCGCAACTGGGCCGCGGTGTCGGGCGAGCTCAGCCGCATGGGGTGGCAGGTGGTGCTGGCGGCGTTCGTGCTCGTCACCGCCGCGCCGGTGCTGACGCTGATGGGCTGGCGGGTGCTGCTCGCCGACCTCGGCACCCACCTGCCGGCGGCACCGGCATCCAGCGTCTTCCTCGTCGGCCAGCTCGGGAAGTACCTCCCGGGGTCGGTGTGGACCGTCGTCGCCCAGGCCGAGATGGGGGCGCGCCTGCACGTGCCGCGCCGGCGGATGGCCGTCGTCGGCATCCTGTCGATCGGCCTGGCCGTGCTCACCGGCTGCCTCCTCGGGATCCCGGCGCTGCCGCGCCTCGTCGACCGGGAGTCCGACGCCTTCTCGTGGTGGTGGGTCGTGCTCGCCGTGGTGCTCGGTGCGGTGCTGCTCTGGCCGCGCCTGCTCAACGCCGTCATCGCCAGGGGGCTGGCGGTGCTGCGCCGTGAGCCGCTCGAGCACGAGCTGTCCGGGCGCGCGATCGCGCTGACCTCGGCGTGGTTCGTCGCGGCCTGGGTCTCGACGGGTCTCGGCACGTTCCTGCTCGCCCGCAGCGTCGCGCCCGACGCCCCCATCGGCCCGCTGCTTGTCACGAGCATCGGGGGGTTCGCGCTCGCGTCGGCCGCGGGGATGTTCAGCATCCTCGTGCCGGCCGGTGTCGGGGTGCGCGACGGCGTGCTGGCCCTGCTCCTCGTCACGCTGATGCCCCTGTCGGCGGCGACCGCCGTCGTCGTCGTCGCCCGCTTCCTCGCGGTGCTCGCCGACCTGCTGCTCGCCGGGGCGGCGTGGGCGTGGGGTCGCCGCCACCACCTCCTGGGATCGACGCCGTGAGCCAGCAGCCGGGCGACGAGCCGAGGAGCCCCCGCGACGACCACGGCCGCGAGGAGCAGCTCGCCTACTCCGAGACGATGGCCAAGATGCTCGACGAGGGGGCGCGCCGGAAGAAGGCCGCCAAGCTGATCGCGGTCGTCCGGCACGCCCTCGGTGTGCAGACCCTCGACGGCCTGCGGGCCGTCGACGTCGGCTGCTCGGCCGGCTTCATCGCCGACGAGCTCGCCCTGGCCGGCGCCACGACGAGCGGTGTCGACATCGACGAGCCGGGGCTGGCGAAGGCGCGGGCCCGGTTCGGTGAGCGGGTCGACTTCCGGCTGGCCCGGGGCGAGGACCTCCCGTTCGACGACGCCTCCGTCGACGTCGTCGTGCTCAACCACATCTACGAGCACGTCGTCGACCCCGAGGCCGTCGTCGCCGACATCCACCGCGTGCTGCGGCCCGGTGGGGTGCTCTACCTCGGCATCGGCCACCGCTGGCAGGTGCTCGAGCCGCACCACCGGCTGCCGTTCCTGTCGTGGCTGCCGCGCGGTGCCGCGGACCGCTACCTGCGGCTCACCGGCAGGGGCGAGCACTACTACGAGCGCTACTACACGCCCGCCGGCCTGCGTCGCCTCTTCGCGGCCTTCGACGTCTGGGACTACACCGTCCCGGTGCTCACCGACCCGCGGGCCTTCGCCGCCGACGACAACGTCCCCGCCTGGGCGGCGACGGTGCCGCCGGTGGCGTTCCGGGCCGCGCTGCCGCTCGTCCCGACCTACGTCTGGGCGGCGTTCAAGGGCGCCGCGACCCCGGCCGGCCCGCCGCTGCGCGTGCCCCCGCGCCACATCTCCCCCTGACCCCTCCCCACTTTCCCGCCCGATGCGGGGACCTGCAGGTCAGCGCCCCAACCGTTCCGGTGTGCTGGTGAAGGTCCCGGTGCGCAGCGGTCGGCTCCACGGGCCGCGTGGATCAGCCGAGGTCGCGCCGCCGGAAGCCGAGGGCGCCGGCCACGACCAGGGCCAGCCCGATGCCCGCGAGGACCAGCAGCGGCGCCACGGTGAGCTCCTCGTACGGCACCCGCGGGGTGGCCTCGATGGGGGAGAGGTCCATCGCCCACCCGGGCAGCTCGAGCAGCACGCCGAAGATCGACGCGAACACCGCCCACGAGACGACCGCCCAGGCGAGCAGCACCAGCCGCGGCGCGAGGCCGAACAGCGCGACGACGAGGCCGATGACCACGAGGAGCGCCGGCAGCTGCGCCAGCGAGTCCACCGCGACGTCCCGGGGCGCCGACCAGTCGCCGGTGTCGAGCGCGACGCCGAGGCCCAGCCCGACGCCCGACACCACCTGCACGAGCACCGTCGACACACCGACCACGACAAGCCACGACGCGAGCCACCGCATCCGGCCCGGGCCGTCGACGACGGCGACGGCCGCGGTGCCCGCCTGCTCCTCGTGGCGCAGGTGCAAGGTCGCGACCACGGCGAAGGCCGCCGACCCGAGGGTGAAGTAGCTGAGCATCGACGCGAGGAGGGTGTCGGTGACCGCGCCCGGGTCGAGCGCCAGCCACTCGCGCATCATCGGGACGTCGGCGATGGCGTCGACCATCGTCGACGTCATCGCGCCGAACAGCGCGGCGAACACGAACAGGCCTGCGCCCCAGGCGACCACGTCGCCCTGCAGCTCGTGCCACGCGAGCCCGACCGGCGAGGACAGCCAGCGCCGGGCGTGCCGTCGGCCCGCCCGCGCCGGCAGCAGGCCCGACCCGAGGTCGCGCCGCGCCCCGAGCGCCGACGCCAGCGCGACGAGCCCCACGGCGGTGGCGAGGGTGAGCACGAGCGGCCACCAGCGCAGGTCGATCCACGGCCGCATCTGCTGCAGCCACGCGAGCGGCGAGACCCACGACAGCGCGGTGCCGTCGACGGGGTCGCGCGCGTCGCCGATGCCGCGCAGGACGTACGACGCGCCGAGCACGGTGAGGGCGAGCCCGGTCGCGGTCCGGGCGTGGCTCGCGACCTGGGCCGTGACCGTGGCGAGCGCGCCGAACACGAGCCCGGCCGCGGCGATGGACACGGCGAACGCCACGCCGTCCACCATCGGCAGCCCGTGGCCCTGGAGCCCGAGGAACACCCCCGTCGCCACCGCGACGTTGGCGACCGCCATGGTGCCCAGCGCCGCCACCGTGGGCGCCGAGCGGCCGATGGCCTGCGCCCGCACGAGGTCCCCGCGCCCGCTGTCCTCCTCGGCGCGGGTGCGGCGCGTGACGAGCAGGATGCTCATGACCCCGACGGCGAGGAACGTCATCATCCCCAGCTCGCTCGCGATCATCGAGCCCAGGGTCAGCTCGCCGCTGCCGGCGAACGTCGGGCCGTTGACGAGCACCGCCGCGGGGTTGCCGGCGAACTCCGCCCGGGCCGCCATCCCCAGGTCCCCGCCGTACGCCGACTCCACCGACGGCACCGTGAACAGCGCCATCGCGGTGAGCCCGAGGGCCCACAGCGCGATGCGCACCCGGTCCTCGCGCAGGGCGAGGACCAGCAGCCGGCGCGACCCGGCATACGGCTGCCGTGGACGCGTCGGGCCCGCCCCTGCGTGTCGGGCGCTGCGGATGCCGTCGCCGGCCGGCGCCGCCGGCCGCACGCGGGTGCCGGGCGCGGTCATGGCCGCCCCGCGCTCCCGGACGCGACCTGGGCGTAGTGGCGCAGGAAGAGGTCCTCGAGCGAGGCCGGCTCCCAGGTGATGTCGACGACATCGATCCCGGCGAGGGTGGTGAGCACCTCCCCGGAGCGGTGCGCGTCGACCTGAAAGGTCACCCGGCCACCGTCCTGGCTGAGCCCGTGGACCCCGGGCGACGACGCCAGGCCGGCGAGCCCCGCGGGACCGCCCCGGGCACGCAGCGTCACCGTCGAGCGGGTGAGGTGCCGCAGCTCGGCGAGGTTGCCGGCCTCGACCGCGCGCCCGTCGCGGATGATCGTCACCGTGTCACAGAGCCGCTCCACCTCGCCGAGGATGTGGCTGCTCAGCAGCACGGTGACGCCGCGGGTGCGCAGGTCGTCGACCTCGTCGCGGAAGGCCGCCTCCATCAGGGGGTCGAGCCCGGCGGTGGGCTCGTCGAGCAGCAGCAGCTCGGCGTCGGTGGACAGCGCCGCGACGAGCGCGATCTTCTGCCGGTTGCCCGTGCTGCAGGCGCGCACCTTGGTCGTCGGGTCGATGCCGAAGCGCTCGACGAGCCGCTCCTGCCGCTGCACGTCGACCGCGCCGTGCATGCGGGCGAGGAGGTCGAGGGTCTCCCCGCCCGACAGGGTCGGCCACAGGGCGACGTCGCCGGGCACGTACGCGAGGCGTGGGTGGAGGGCGACGGCGTCGCGCCACGGGTCGAGGTCGAGCACGCGGGCGGTGCCGGCATCCGCGCGGATCAGTCCGAGGAGCACCCGGATCGTCGTCG
>DATITJ010000558.1:0-2296 GCA_035467935.1 Ornithinibacter sp. | reverse complement strand
GTTCTCGTGCCCCGTCGTGGTCGTCGACGGCGGCGTGCTGCCGGAGGACCCCGCCGCCCGGCGGGACGCGGTCGAGCGGCTCGACGCCGTGGTGGGCGAGGTGCTCGTCGCCGGGCGGGGCGCCGACGTCGTCGTGGCAGGCATCGGGGACGGTGACTCGTCGGTGCGTCCGCGGGCGGTCCTCGCGACCGGGCCGTCGTTCCGGGGCGGCCTGCTCAGCTCGGGGTCGACCCGGCAGCCGGGCGTCGTGCAGCTGCAGGACCTCACGGCGACAGCGCTCGCCCGGGTCGGCGCCGACGCGGATGCCGTGACCGGGCGTGCGCTGACGGTCTCGGAGTCGGGTGCGTCCGCCGCCGAGCGGCTCGCCGACCGCGTCGCCTTCGAGACCCGGGCGGCAACGCTGCGGGCGGTGAGCCCGCAGGTCACCGCCTGGCTTGCCACGGCATACGCGCTGTGGGCCCTGCTCGTCGCCGTGCTGTGGTGGGGGCGAGGTCGTGATGCCGCGCTGCCCCGGGCGCTGACCGTGGCCGGTGTCGCCGTGGCCGCCGTGCCGATCGCGACGTTCGTCGCGAACCTCGTGCCGTGGTGGCGGATGCCGTCGCCGGGCCTGGTGTTCACGGGCGTCCTCGCGGTGGTCGTCGCCGGGCTGACCGCGCTCGCCGTGGGTGCGGGGGCTCGACGTGAGCTGGGGGCGCTGCGCGCGGTCGCGGTGCTGACGCTCGCGGTGCTCGCGGGTGACGTGCTCACCGGGTCGGGGTTGCAGCTGGGCTCGGTGTTCGGGCAGAACCCGATCGTCGGCGGGAGGTTCTACGGGTTCGGCAACACGAGCTTCGCGCTCTACGGGCTGGCGGTGCTCGTCGTCGTGGCGTGGGTCGCGGGTGCCGGGATCCGCTCGCGGGCGGTCTCCGCGGGTCTCGCCGTGGTCGTCCTGGTCGTGGCGCTCGGCATCGAGGCGCTGCCGACTCTCGGTGCGGACTTCGGCGGCCCGCCGGGGCTGCTGCTCGGGGGCCTGCTCGTCATCGCGCTGGCCGCCGGGGTGCGGCTCACGTGGCGCCGGGTGGTCCTCGCGGTCGTCGGGGCGGGGGTCCTGGCGGCGCTCGTCGCCTGGCTCGACTGGCGGCGACCGCCGGACGCGCGCACCCACGTGGGGGAGTTCGTGGAGTCGGTGGTGACGGGGGAGGCCGGGGTCATCGTCGGGCGCAAGCTCGCCCAGAACCTCGCCAACCTCGGCTCGCCGCCGCTCGTCGCGATGTCGGTGGCGACGGTCGTGCTGGCGCTCGTGGCGTGGCGGGTGGGCTGGCAGCCGGTCCGCAGCGGCGCGGTGGTGCTGAGCGGGGCGGTGGTGCTCGCCGTCGTCGGCTTCGCGGTCAACGACTCAGGGCTGGTCATCCCGGCCTTCGTGGCCGTCGTGCTGGCGCCCCTGCTCGTGGCGGCAGGCCCTGCGCATCGGAACCTCGACGATCGCAACGCAGCCAAAGGGGTGTGAACCTGAAGGTCCCGGGATCCTGCGGGAAGGTTGCGGGTGTCAGTGGGCGGCGTCGACCGCCGGCTCGACGAGCTCGACGAGGATGCCTCGCGCGTCCTTGGGGTGGATGAAGTTCACCCGCGACCCGCTCGTCCCACGGCGTGGGGCGTCGTAGAGCAGCCGCATCCCGCGCTCGCGCAGCGTCGCGCTCACGGCGTCCAGGTCGGCGACGCGGTAGGCGAGCTGCTGGATGCCGGGCCCGCTGCGGTCGAGGAACTTCGCGATCGTCGACTCGGGGGACAGGGGCGCGAGCAGCTGGATGCACGAGCCGGAGTCGCCGACTCCCATCATCGCCTCGCGCACGCCCTGCTCCTCGTTGGTCTCCTCGTGCAGCATCCGCATGCCGTAGGTCGACTCGTAGAAGGCGATCGCCTCGTCGAGGTCGGGCACGGCGACGCCGACGTGGTCGATCGCGGTGAACAGGTCGGTGGGCAGCGCGGACGTCATGGATCCACCCTAGGGAGCACCATCCGGGTGAGGAACGAGCCGTTGATCACACCGACCACTGCGCCGGTCACCGCCAGCGTCGCGAGAGTTCCACCGGCGCCAGGCCGAGCACCTCCCACGGGTGGCGAGGGTCACCGCTGTCCGGGGATGGCAGGGGTCCCCGGCCGTGACTAGAGTCGAGGGCGATCCACGACCCCGACCGGGAGGCTCCTCCATGTCCACCGACCCGACCGTCATCGTCGCCGGCGCCCGCACCCCGATGGGGCGGATGAGCGGCTCGCTCAAGGGCTTCAGCGGCTCCGACCTCGGTGGCTTCGCCATCAA
>DATITJ010000557.1:0-2084 GCA_035467935.1 Ornithinibacter sp. | reverse complement strand
CGTGACGACGAGCCGCCACGACACGACGAGGGGTGCCCCCCACGGGGATCGGGGTGCGCTCCGAGGCAGGCCGGGCGCGCGTCGTCTGGAGGGGAGAGCGGCCACAGCCGAGCTGGCGGTGGCCCTGCCCAGCCTCGTCCTCGTGCTCGCTCTCTCCCTCGCGGCCCTGGACCTCGGCATCGCCCAGGTGCGGTGCGTCGACGCGGCCAGGGTTGGGGCCCGGCTGCTGGCCCGGGGCGAGCCCATGCGGCCGGTGATGGAGGAGGTGCGTGGGGCGGCTCCGCGAGGATCACGAATCGAGGTCGTCCGGGACGATGGGCGCGTCACGGTCAGCGTGTCGGCAGCGGCGCCCCGGTTGCTCGCGCCGCTCGGCGGGGTGGTGGCCCCGAGGGCCGTCGCCGTGGCGCGCCTCGAGGCGGTGCCGTGAGCGCCGCTGGGGGGCGGCCTGCAGGCTCCCCGGGCGCGACCCGCGAGGACGGGGGCGCAACCGTCCTCACGGTGGCGATGCTCGGCGTCCTCACGATGCTGCTGGGTGCGGCGCTCATGGTGGTCGGCGTCGTGAAAGATGTCCACGAAGCCCGGGCCGCCGCCGACCTGTCGGCACTGGCGGCCGCGCGGCCGACACTGGCGGGTGGGGTTCCCGACTGCCCGGCCGCCCGTGCGGTCGCGGAGGCGAACGGCAGCGTCCTTCGCGGGTGCGACGTCCTGCCGGACGGGTCGGTGCAGACCTGGGTCGCCCGTCCGCGGTCGCGGGCGGGCGCGTGGGGTGTTGGCCTCCCCGAGCCCTCGGCGCGGGCGCGCGCGGGGCTGGTGGCCACCGCCCCGCCGTGAGGCTGCGCGGTGGCCCGATCCGGCCGTGCGGGGGAGGGTCAGCCCGGACGGGTGTCGTGGCTGCCGGCCGGGCGGGTGTCGTCGGCGCGGGTGTCCCCGGCCGGCGACGTGGGCCGATCGTGGACGACGGTGTCGCCCGTGGTCGTGCCCGTGTGGGTCGTGTCGGTCTGGGCACGGAGGGCGGCGGTCTCCTGCTCGCGCTGGCGACGCTCCTCCACGAGCTGGCGCTCGCGGGCGGCGAACTCGTCCTGCATGCGGCGCTCCTCCTCGAGGTGGTGCGCCTCCGCAGTCGCCGTGGCCTCCTTGGCCGAGACGCGACGGCGCTTGCCGCGACGCAGGCCGCCACGCAGCATCGCCCAGCCGAGCCAGAACATCGAGATGAGGACCATGCCGGTGATGAGCAGCGTGAGCGGCGGCAGGCTGAGGGTGCCGCCCAGGATCGTGATGTCGACGGTGTCGGCGATCTGGGCGGTCCCGATGAAGAGCAGGACGCCCGCGCCGACCGCGAGAAGGACGAGGATCACTCCGAGAAGCACCATGCTCCCAACCGTACTCGCGTGGGCAGCACGAGCACGCCGCGTGAGCGGGCCCCTCGTCGTGTCCGGCGATGATCCGTGGAGAGTCGACCCGGTGGTCCGAGGTCGCCGTCAGGGCCTCGGAACGGCGGTCGCGGCGCGCGGCGCGAGGGCGAGCTCGAGCACGGTGACGGCACCGGCCTTGTCGAGCGGCTCGTTTCCGTTGCCGCACTTGGGGGACTGCACGCACGCCGGGCACCCCGTCGCGCAGGGACAGCCGAGCACCGCGTCCCGGGTGGCACGCACCCAGGTCTCGAACGCGGCATACCCCCGCTCGGCGAAGCCGGCACCGCCGGGATAGCCGTCGAAGACCATGATCGTCGGCTCTGCCGTGTCGGGGTGCAGAGCGGTGGAGACCCCACCGACGTCCCAGCGGTCGGAGGTCGCCACGAGGGGGAGCATGCCGATGGCCGCGTGCTCGGCGGCGTGGAGGGCGCCCGGCACCACGCTCTCCTCGACCCCCGCCGCGGTGAGCACCTCTGTGGGGAGCGTCCACCACACGGCCTTGGTCGTCAGGGCGCGCTCGGGCAGCTCGAGCGGATGGGTGCCCAGCACCTCGCCCGAGGGGAGCCGGCGCATGAAACCGGTCACCCGCGTGGTGACCCGCACCGACCCGAACGACACCTCGACCCGGGCCCGGCGCTCGACCCGCTCGCGCCCGAGGATGTCGAAGCGGCT
>DATITJ010000556.1:0-2854 GCA_035467935.1 Ornithinibacter sp. | reverse complement strand
CTCCGCCGGCGGCCCCACGGCCCAGGCGTGCCGGACGGCGCCAGCCGCGCGGCACCTCGGGCTCGGGAGCCGCCACGACGACCTCGTCCCCAGCGGTGGCGAGGTCGACGTCGACGTCGGCCCACGGCATCCGGCCGTCGGATCCCACAGACGTTCCGTCGGCGAGCACCACGGTGCCCGGCCCGCGGACGATCACGCGCACGGCCGAGTCACCGGGCGCGGCGACGACGAAGTCGGGTGCGCGGGACACGCCGTGGGCGGTGAGCGCCTCGAGGAGCGGCATCAGCCCGCGGGCGGCCGCCGCGCCCAGGGTCTCGGCGTGCCGGTCGGCGGCGGCGACGAGGGCATGGACGCCGGGGCCGGTCACCGCGATCCATCCCGGGTGCACGACGGTGCGCACGGACGTCACGGGCTGCTCCTTGCGTCAGTGGCGCAGCAGGCCGGCGCGCGCCGCGGTGTCGTCGTCGTCCTCTCCCGAGTCGACGGCCACGACGACCACGGAGACGTTGTCCCGCCCCCCGGCCCGCACGGCCGCGCCGACGAGCTGGTCGGCGGCGATCTGGGGATCAGCGTACTTGCGCACGACGAGCATGATCTCCCGATCGTCCAGCTCGTTGGACAGGCCGTCGCTGCACACGACGAAGCGCTCCCCCGGCGTCGGCGGCAGCACCCACGTGTCGACGGCGGGCGCCGGGTCGGACCCGAGCGAGCGCGTGATGACGTTGCGCAACGGGTGGCGGGCGGCCTCGGCGGCGTCGATGACGCCGGCGTCCATGAGCTCGCGCACCTCGGAGTGGTCACGCGTGACCATGCTCATCCGGCTCTCGGCGACGCGGTAGACACGGGAGTCGCCGACGTTGAAGACGACCCAGTGCTCGCGCCCCCCGGTCTCGACGACGGTGAGCCCGGCGACCGTCGTGCCCATGCCGCGCTGCTCGGGCACGCGGGCCTGCGACTCCAGGATGCGCCGGTTGGCCTCGTGCAGCGCCGCCGTGACATCGGCGGGGCTGGATGCCGGATGCCGGATCAGGTCGGCGAGCGCCTCCACCGCGATGCGGCTCGCGACCTCACCGGCGGCGTGGCCACCCATGCCGTCGGCCACGGCGAAGACCATGCCGTCGGCGATGAGGCCGTCCTCGTTGTGCTCGCGCACGCGCCCGACATGGGTCGACGAACCCGAGCGCACCCGCAGCGTCGTGCCCCCGAGCAGCCGGTGCTCGACGGCGCTCATCCGCCACCCCCGACGACCACCGTCTCGAGCACGGACTGGAGCGCGTCGTAGTCGGCGTCCAGCCCGGGGCCCTGCACCCGCCCGGTCGCCAGGAGGAGCCGGCCCAGTGCCGTTGCGCCGGTGTCCCCGGTCGGCTCGTCGACCACCACCGCGAGGTGCACCTCCACGACGGGGCCGCCGGGCTCGTCCCACGACACGTTCCGGGCGGTCCACTCGCGACCCCCGATCTCGACGGCGAAGGCCGGCTCCACCTCGCTGCCCGCAGGCGCGGACGACGCGACGTCGTCGAGGAGGTCGGCGGCGGCATACCCGCCCGGACCGGTGTGCGATCGCAGGCGCACGTCGACGGGGTCACCGGCGGAGCCGGCGCCGCGCACGTGGAGGAGGTCGGACCCCGGGGGCAGGGCCTCCCACGCCTCGGGGACCTCCACGGTGACCGGCGGCGGTGCCGGGGCGCGAGGTCCTGGGACGGCGAGGACGGGCATGGGCGGAGCTCCCTCGGGGCGACGGACGTGAGGATGGAGCCTAACCGCGCGAGGCGGTCGCGACGACGGGGAGCACTCCCCGCAGGACTCTCGGGGCCGCCCGCGCCCTCAGCGGCCCGGCGCCGCCTCCGGCTGCTCGGCCCACCAGGACCGCAGCCGGTCGGCGGCGGCGTCCTTGCCGATCAGGCCCTCGTCGAGGCGCACGGCGAGCAGGTGCTTGTAGGCGCGCCCCAGCACGGGACCGGGCGCGATGCCGAGCAGCTGCGCGATCTCGTTGCCGTCGAGCTCGGGGCGCACGGCCTTGAGCTCCTCGCTCTCGAGGAGGCGCGCGACGCGCCCCTCGAGGTCGTCGTAGGTCGCGGCGAGCTGACGCGCCTTGCGCACGTTGCGCGTCGTGCAGTCGGCCCGGGTGAGGCGGTGCAGGCGCGGGAGGAGGTCGCCGGCATCGGTGATGTAGCGCCGCACGGCCGAGTCGGTCCACTGGCCCGCGCCGTAGCCGTGGAAGCGCAGGTGCAGCTCGACCAGGCGGGCGACGGCCCTGGTCGTCTCCTTGTCGAAGCGCAGCGCCCGCAGCCGCTTGGCCGTGAGCTTGGCGCCGACGACCTCGTGGTGGTGGAAGGACACCCCGCCGCCGGCCTCGAACCGACGGGTCGCCGGCTTGCCCACGTCGTGGAGCAGCGCGGCGAGGCGCAGCACGAGGTCCGGGCCGGGCACCGACTCGGGCGGCCCGTCGGCCGGGCCCTCGAGGTCGATGGCCTGCTCGAGCACCGTCATCGAGTGCTCGTAGACGTCCTTGTGCCGGTGGTGCTCGTCGACCTCGAGCTGGAGCGCGGGCAGCTCGGGCAGCACCCGCTCGGCCAGGCCGCTCGCGCAGAGCAGCTCCAGGCCGGCTCGCGGGTGGGGGGCCAGGAGCAGCTTGACGAGCTCGTCGCGCACCCGCTCCGCCGAGACGATCTCGATCGTCGCCGCCATCTCGCGCATCGCGGTGTACACCTCGGGCGCCGGCACGAACCCGAGCTGGGCCACGAACCGGGCCGCGCGCATCATCCGCAGCGGGTCGTCGCCGAACGAGACCTCGGGTGGCGACGGGGTCCGCAACAGGCGCTGCTCGAGGTAGACGAGGCCGCCGTGCGGGTCG
>DATITJ010000555.1:0-6561 GCA_035467935.1 Ornithinibacter sp. | reverse complement strand
CCCGGACGTAACCCAGTGCCTGCTCGCCGTCGAGGACGTGCCGACCGGCCGAGAGCGTGAGCTTGGCCTTCGGGTCGTCGATGGCCTCGGGGACGCAGACCGGTACCCCCCCGAGCGCGTCCACCATGTCGCGGAAGCCGTTGAAGTCGACGACGGCGAAGTGGTTGATGAACAGGCCCGTGTTGCCCTCGATGGTCCGGATGAGGCACGCGGGGCCGCCGACGCCGAAGGTCGCGTTCCACTGCGTGTCGACCCACTGCTCCTCGGGCGCGGTGGAGGAGCAGTTCGGGGGGGCGGGCACCATCGAGTCGCGTGGCACGGAGACCACCGTGATGTGCTCGCGGTCGGCCGAGACGTGCGCGATGAGCGTGGTGTCGGAGCGGGCGCCGGACGTGAGGTCTGCCCCCGGCACGCCCTCGCCCTCTCGGTTGTCGGAGCCGATGAGGAGGATGTTGAGCGGACCCTCGGCCACCTGCGGGCGGTCGCCGAGGTCGTCGGTGACGTCGAGCCGGCTGATGTTGCCCTCGAGGCGCCACCACGTGAACCCGATGCCGCCGGCCACGACGAGCGCGACGACGCCGATGGTGACGAGGACCCGCCGGCGTCGGCTGTGGGTGGCGGCGGCTGCCCGCGTGGAGGTGCGCTCGCCGGGATCGGGGTCCGACAACGCTGCTCCTTCACGGTCCGAGGTTCGTCCTCGGCCGCGTGGTCGGGGCAGGACGTGAGCGTGCACCCGGTGCGCGCACGACCTCACCACTGTAGGGCCGTGGTCTGGGAGAACACTGGGACCACTTCTCTTGGTTCACTGTGGCCATGAGGTCCCGAGTCGCGCTCGTCATCACCGCCCTCCTGGTGCTCGCGCTGGGCGTCGGGGGCGCCCTGTGGTGGACCCAGCGCGAGAGGGCTCGGGACGCCGGCGCCCGGGCCGCGGTGACGGCATACGTCACGGGGTGGAACGGCCGGGACATGACGCAGGTCCCGTTCGCCGACGACGCCGCGGCCGCCGACTTCACCGCCGCCACCGAGGGCCTCGGCGACGCCTCGGTCGAGGTCGCCGCCGCCGCCGTCACGCGCGACGGCGGCGTGGCCACGACCGACCTCTCGGTGCGGTGGACGCTGCCCGGCGACGTGGCGTGGTCGTATGCCGTGCCCGCCCGGGTCGTCGAGTCGGGGGGCAGCTGGGCCGTGGCGGCCCCCGATCCGGGCCGTTCCCTCTGGCACCCCGACCTCGCGGCGGGCGAGACCGTCGAGCTCGACCGCACGTCCGGCACCCGGGGCGACCTCCTCGACCGCGACGGCACGGCCCTGATGCCGCTCGCCACGGTGTATGCCGTGCAGCTCGACCCGGTCAACGCCACCCCCGCGTCGGCCGCCGCCCTCGAGGGCGTCGTCGGTGCCGGAGCGGGGTCGCTGGTCGACGCGCTCACCAAGGCCACGGCATCCGGCTCGAAGGCCCCGATCCCGGTCATCACCTACCGCGAGGCCGACTTCGCCCCGCGCAAGGACCGGCTCGAGGCCCTGCCCGGCGTCATCGCCCCCACGGCCGAGCAGCCCCTCGCGCGCACCCGGACCTTCGGGCAGCCGCTGCTCGGGACCTTCGGCGAGGTCACGGCCGAGATGGTGGAGAAGAGCGAGGGCCGCTACGTCGCCGGCGACCGGGCCGGCCGCAGTGGGCTCCAGGCGCAGTACGACACGCGACTCGCCGGGACGCCGGGGCTGACGGTGTCCACGAGTGGCGACCGCATCCTGTTCGAGCAGGCGCCCGTCGACGGCGCGGACGTCGCCACGACGTTGTCACCGCGCGTGCAGGAGGCGGCCGAGAAGGCCCTCGCGGACGCCGGGCTGACAGCGCCCGCCGCCCTCGTCGCCGTCGACGTGCCGAGCGGCCAGGTGCTCGCCGCGGCGAACTCGCCGACGACGGGCTTCGACCGCGCGATCACGGGTCGCTACCCGCCGGGGTCGACGTTCAAGGTCGCCACGACCTACGCCTACCTCACCCGCGGCATCACCACCCCGTCCGCGAAGGTGGCGTGCCCCGCGACGGCGACGATCGACGGGCGCGAGTTCCGCAACTACGCGGGCGAGTCGATCAGGGGCACCCCGACCTTCTTCCAGAACTTCATCGTCTCCTGCAACACCGCCTTCGTCGGGCTCTCGCCGCGGCTCGGCGACGACGACCTCACGACTGCGGCCGAGGCACTCGGCATCGGCGCGGGCTGGGCCGACTCGGTGGGCGTGGCCGGCGCGTTCGACGGCAGCGTGCCGGCGACGTCGGGCGGCACGGATGCCGCGGCCGGCTCGATCGGCCAGGGCCGTACCGAGGTCTCCCCGCTGGCGATGGCCGTGATGTCCGGGAGCATCGGGCGGGGGACGTTCGTGCCGCCGATGCTCGTCGAGGCGGCCGACGGCTCGACCCCGCGGCCCAGCGCCCTCGACGGCGACGTGATCGCGCAGATCCGCTCGATGATGGCGTCGGTGGTGTCGTCGGGCACCGGCACGGGGATGCGGGGCACGCCGGGTGGACCGGTGCGGGGGAAGACCGGCACGGCAGAGCACGGCAGCGACCCCGACGCGGCGCCGCAGGTGTGGTTCACGGGGTACCAGGGCGACGTGGCGTTCGCCGTGCTCGTCGAGGAGGGCAAGAGCGGCGGGACGGTCGCGGCCCCCATCGCCAAGGACTTCCTCACCCTCCTCACCCCCTCCTGACCGCGTCCTCGAGTCGGGTGCTGGGACGGCCCCTCCGCGGGCCGCTGCAGCACCCGACACCCGCTGGGACGGCGGAAGGCCCCGTCCGGCATACCGGACAGGGCCTTCGGCGATGACTCGGGGAACCCGGGTCAGATGAGGCGGACCTTGTCGGCCTGCGGGCCCTTGGGACCCTGGGTGACCTCGAACTCGACCCGCTGGGCCTCCTCGAGGGACCGGTAGCCCTCGATGTCGATGGCGGAGTAGTGAACGAACACGTCGGGGCCCCCACCGTCCTGGGCGATGAAACCAAAGCCCTTCTCAGCGTTGAACCACTTCACGGTGCCCTGTGCCATATCGGGGGTGACTCTCTCTGTGTGTAGCACGCGACCGACACACGTCATGCCGACCGTGGATGCGAACTCCAGTCACCTTGCGGCGCGTTGGTCGACCTGCGAGGAAGTGCTGTTGCTGCAACCGCCAGCGACGCTAGCACGCGGCGTGGCTACTCGCAGGTCTCCTCGAGGACCTCTCAGCACGCGGACGGGGCCCTGGGAGTCAGGCCCGGGCCGCCTTGACCGCAAGGACGGCGCACGAGGCGTCGAGGAGCACCTGCTGCGCGGTCGATCCGGTGATCAGCTTGCCGAGCGGGCTGCGCCGGCGCAGGCCGATGACGAGGAGTGTCGCGTCGACCTCGTCGGCCGCCGCGAGCAGCTCGTCGGCAGGGGCCAGCCCACGCGTCGGCTGTCGGATCTCGTGCTCGATACCGCGCGAGGTGAGCTGGGCGTCGAGGGCCTCGAGGTCCTGTGCAGCGGCGAAGCTGGGGTCGGCGTAGTCACCGTGGTGGCCGGTGTTGACGACGACGAGCCTCTCGCCGCGGCGCTCGGCCTCGATGATGGCGTGGTCGACGGCGGCCAGGCCCTCGGGACGGGGGATGTATCCCACGACGATGGTCATGACGGTCTCCGGATCGGCGGTCGGTGGCGGCGGGGTGCTGGTGGTGGCGGCGGTGTGCTGGTGGTGGCGCTGGAGGGCTCGGCCGGCCGCGCGGTTCTGCTGGCCGGGGACGACGGGCTCGGGGGTGGGACGGGGCGCCGCACCTGGTCGTCCGTCAGGTGCGGCGCCCCGCGTTCATCGGGGCGAGCGGTGCGTGCCGCCGGTCATGCCGACAGCGTCGTCGCGCCGGTCATGATGGCGACGCCCTCGCCCATGTCGTGGGACTGCGGGGTGATGACACCGGCGCATCCGCCGAGGCGCTGGATGTGGATCCGGTCCGCGACCTCCCACACGTGGGGCATGTTGTGGCTGATGAGGATGATGGCCAGGCCGCTGTCGCGCAGCTGCTTGACCATGTCGAGGACCATCCCCGACTCCTTGACACCGAGCGCGGCGGTCGGCTCGTCGAGGACGACGACCTTGCTCCCGAATGCCGCGGCTCGAGCCACCGCCACCGCTTGCCGCTGACCGCCCGAGAGAGTCTCGACCGCCTGACCCATGTTCTGGATCGTCTGGATGCCGAGCTTCTGGACGGCGTCGCCGGCGCGTTGCTTCATACCCTTCTTGTCGAGCATCCGCAGCACCGACCCGAGCGGACCCGGACGGCGCTCCTCGCGGGCGAGGTAGAGGTTGCTCGCGATGTCGAGCGCCGGGATGACCGCCAGCTGCTGGTAGACGGTCTCGATGCCGGCCTCGCGGGCATCCTGCGGACGCTTGAAGCTCACCGGCTTGCCGTCGAGGAAGACCTCTCCGGAGTCCGGTGTGTAGGCGCCCGTGAGGCACTTGATGAGGGTTGACTTCCCGGCGCCGTTGTCGCCGATCACCGCCAGCACCTCACCCCGGTAGAGATCGACGTCGACCCCGTCGAGGCCGATGACGCGCCCGAAGGTGATGACGAGGTCTCGGGCGGACAGGATCGGGTCGGCGTCGTAGACCGCCCGCTTCTCCTCGGGGAGGTGGTCGACCGTCAGCGGGAGCCGCTCGATGGTGCTCATGCCTTCACCTTTCGGATCCACTGGTCGACCGAGACGGCGACGATGACGAGCACGCCGATGGCGAGGAGCCGCCACTGCTGGTCGACGCCCGCGAGCGAGAGCCCCAGGGTGAACGACCCGACGATGAGTGCGCCCAGGAGGCTGCCGATCAGCCCTCCACGGCCACCGAAGAGGCTGGTGCCACCGATGACGACGGCGGTGATGCTGTCGAGGTTGGCGTCGGGGATGCCGTTCGCCGTGGCCGAGCCCGCGCGTCCGATCTGGATCCACGCCGCGAAGCCGTAGATGAGACCGGCGACGGTGTAGACGCTGAGCAGGATGCGCTTGCTCGCCACACCCGACAGGCGGGCCGACTCGGCGTCGTCGCCGACGGCGAAGATGTGCCGGCCCCATGCCGTCTGCGTCAGGGCGAAGCCGACGATGGCGTAGAGGAGCAGGACCATGAGGACGCCGACGGTGACCCGGAACGGGCCGAGGGAGAACGACTCCCCGGTGACGTTGATGATGTCCGGCAGCCGGTTGTTCTGGATGCTCGAGCCACCCGAGTAGAGCAGCGCGATCGCGGTGAAGATCGACAGCGTGCCCAGGGTGACGATGAACGGAGGCAGGCCCACGCGGGTGACGAGCAGGCCGTTGAGGGCGCCCGCACCCACGGCCAGGGCGATGCCGATGATGATCGCCAGCCCACCGGGCACGCCGTTCTCGGCGGCCAGGGTCGCCATGACCATCATCGCGAGGATCGTGATGGCGCCGACCGACAGGTCGATGCCCGCGGTGAGGATGACGAGGGTCTGCCCGATCGCGAGGCACGCGACGACGGCGACCTGCTGGAACAGCAGGGACTGCGCGTTGGGCGACGCGAACCGGGGGTTGAGGATCGAGAAGATGATGAAGGTCAGCACCAGCAGGAAGAGCGGGCTCAGCCACGGGTGGGCGTGGAGCAGGTGCTGGATCTTCTGGACGGGGCTCTGCCGCCGCCGAGCGAACTCGGCGGCGGCAGCCGATGTGGACGACGACATCAGGGTCAGCCCCAGCAGATCTTCAGGGCCTCGTCGGTGGGGATGCTCTCGACGCCCTCGGCCGGCTTGTCCGTGACGAGCGCGACGCCGGTGTTGAAGAAGTCGAGACCCTCCGAGGTGGTCGGCTTCTCACCGCCGCGGGCGATCTTGGCGATGGCCTCCATGCCGAGGGTCGCCATCTTGAGCGGGTACTGCTGCGCGGTGGCGCCGATGGTGCCGTCCTTGACCGAGTTGACGCCGGCGCAGCCACCGTCGACCGAGACGATGAGGGCGTCGGTGATGCCGGCAGCCTTCAGCGCCGCAGAGGCACCGACCGCGGTCGGCTCGTTGATCGTGTAGACCACGTTGATGCCGTCGCTCTTGGTCAGGCAGGTCTCCATGGCCGTGCGGCCGCCGTCCTCGGCGCCGTTGCCCGGCTCGTTGCAGACGATCGTGTAGTCGCCGCCCTTGCCGCCGGTGTACTTGCCGGTCGGAGCCTCGTCACCGTTCTTCTTGGGGTCGGCCACGTCGATGCCCATGCCCTCGAGGAAGCCCTGGTCGCGGTCGTAGTCGACGGAGACGATCTTGTCGTTGAACAGGTCCAGGAGCGCGATCGTCGCCGGCTGGCCGTCGAGGGTGGTCGCGGCCCACTGGCCGATGAGCTGGCCGGCGAGGCGGTTGTCGGTGGCGAACGTGATGTCCACGGTCTCCGGCGGGTCCGGCGGGGTGTCGAGGGCGATGACGAACAGGCCGGCGTCGCGCGCCTTCTTGATCGCGTCGTTGACACCGGTGGACATCGGGGTGATGAGGATGCCCTTGTCGCCACGGACCACGGCCTGCTCGATCGCGGCGATCTGGCCGGCGTCGTCACCCTCCTGCTTGCCCGA
>DATITJ010000554.1:0-1661 GCA_035467935.1 Ornithinibacter sp. | reverse complement strand
CCCCTGGCGCAGAACCACTGGTGGTCGGCCATGCGGGCCGAGCGCCCCGGCTCATCCGCGGGCCTCGCCGCGCGGTGGGGGTTCTGGGGACTGATGTCGGTGCTGCTCGTCGTCGCCGCCGTGATGATCGTCGTCAACGCGACGAGGTTGCTCGCCTCCGGCTGGTGACCGGCGGCCGGCCCCGTCGCGCGGGGCTGCGCGGTGGCTCGGGGATGGCCGAGGCGGCACCGACCGGGTGCTGCTGCCTACCAGGTGCCGCCGCCTTCACCCGAGGGGGCCGGACCCGTGCCTCGCGCCGGGGGGTCGGCAGGGCCGTCGTCGCTGCCGAGCACCCGGGGGTGGCGCCTGGCGCCATCCTCCCAGGAGCGCCGGACCACCTCGGTCTGCGGAGCGTCCTCACCGAAGATGTCGGCACACAGGCGGGCCACGTCGCGCCCGACCTCGAGGCGGGCGGCACTGATGGCCGCGGACACCTTCTCGACGAGCGCGGTGCCCCCGTCGGCGCACGCGCGGTCGAGGATGCGCAGGTCGACGAGCGACCCCGAGCCCGCGACCGTCGCCCGGACCCCGTCGCTCTCGCCCTCGGCCCGCAGGGCGTCGGCCCGCTGCCGCCACTCCATCGCGGCCCGGGCATGCGCGGCGAGGCGGTCGAGCTCGAGCTGTCCGAGCCCCTCCACGGGGCCACCGCCGTCGGCGCTCACCACGCACCGTCCTGACGAGGCTGTCCGGGGCCGGGGGTGCCACGACCGGCCGCCGGGGTCAGCCGGTCGACCTCGTCGCGCACCGCACGCGTGGTCGCGCTCTCGGCGCCCCACGCGTCGGCCGAGCTCTCCTCGGCACGCAGGCGCAGCCGTTCCTGCGCCTCCCGGTGCGCCGTGAGGATGCCGGCGGCCACGGCGCGCCCTCCCCGGGCGGCGGCGGCGTCCGAGATGCCCATCCCGACGACCGTGCCGCCGAGGTCGACCTCGACCGACACCCCACCTCGCATCGCGGTGCCGCGACCCACCAGCTGGTCCATGTCCTGCGCCCACCCCGCCGCCTTCGCGGCCCGGCGGTGGGCCTCTTCCGACTGCGCCTCGACGTCGCCCAGCGCGTCACCCTTGGGGATCCCCTCCATGGGCGAGGACCCTACAAGGGCTCGCCGCCGCCCGGGGTGCTGCGCAGGGCGCGCGGCGCGTTGAGGTCGAGGGCGACGGCGACGACCCGGGTGACGAACTCGAGGCACACCGCGAGCCACGCTGTCACCGGGTCAGGGCCCGCTCACGGCGAACAGGCCCAGGCCCGCGGCGTCGAGAAGGCGCACGCCGAGCGAGATGCGGTGCCTGCGGGCGTCGGGGTGGCGGGCCGCGACCAGCGCCCCGGAGAGCGCGAAGACGAACACGCCGACGACGTCGAGGACGGTCTGGAGGGAGGCGGTGTCCGTCGGCACCGGAGGATTCTCGCAGTCCGGTGCGCCTACGCTGGCCCCATGGGGGAGGGCGCGGGACAGTCCGGCACCGCGGCGCCGGAGGCGCCGGTGGTCGTGCGCGTCCGGTGCTCGTTCCGGGTGCTCGGCCTCGTCGTCCTCGGCGGCCTCTCGGTGGGGGTCGCGTCCTCGGTCGTCTCCGCCGTCGTGGCCGGCGACCCCGGCGCACCCCTGGGCCGACAGGGGTGGAGCCCCC
>DATITJ010000553.1:0-1941 GCA_035467935.1 Ornithinibacter sp. | reverse complement strand
TCGCGGTGTCCACGACCTCGCTCGTCGCCCCCGTGCCCGACGGAGTCGACCTGCGCACAGCGGCCGCCGCGACCGAGGGTGGGCACTACGCCCTGTCGAGCATCAGGCGGGCCGGGGTCGAGCCCCGGCACCGCGTGCTCGTCCACGGCGCGACGGGGGCGATCGGCTCGGCGGCGGTGCAGCTGCTCGTCGACATGGGCGCGCACGTCATTGCGACCGCTCCCACCGCGCAGGTCGAGCTGGTGCGAGGGCTGGGCGCACACCGCGTCATCGACCACGAGCGAGCGGACTTCACGAGGACCGGCGAGAACGTCGACGTGGTGCTCGACATGGTCGGCAAGAGCACGTTCGGCGCGTGCCGGCGCATCCTCGGCCCCGGCGGGGTCTACGTGTCGTCGGACCTCGGCCCGTTCGGGCAGAACCTCGCGCTGCCGGTCGTCACCCGGGTGGGCCCGAAGCCCAGGCGCCGGGTCGTGTTCCCGTTCCCCATGGAGACCCCCGAGGTGCTCGAGCACCTGCGCTCCCGCCTGGCGAGCGGGGCGTACCGCCCGGTGCTCGACCGCACCTACCCGCTCGAGGACATCGTCGCGGCCTACCGCTACGTCGACAGCGGTCGCAAGGTCGGCAACGTCGTCATCGCCGTCCACCAGGACTGAGCGGCGCGTCGCGGGTCGAGATCGACCACGTGGTCGGCGTCGTCCCCAGGGCGGCCTGACCGGCTCGACCCTCAGGGTGCGGTCAGGGTCCGGCGCATGGCGATCCGCGGCATCCGGCTGGCGACGGCATCCGTCGTGCCGACGACCTCGAAGCCGGCCCGCTCGAACATCCCGCGCGTGCCGACGAACGCCATCGTCGTGTCCATCCGCCCCTGCGGGTCGACCGGGTGCGCCTCGACCGCGGGCGCGCCGTTGGCCGCGGCATACGCGACGGCGCCCTCGATGAGGTGGCTCGTCACGCCCTTCTTGCGGTGGCCGCCGCGCACGACGACGCAGACGATGCTCCACACCGGCAGGTCGTCGACGGGCCGGATGAGCGTCGACTGCGACAGCCGCGGGATCTCCGCGCGCGGGCCGATGTTGCACCAGCCGACCGGGGAGCCGTCGAGGTAGGTCACCACGCCCGGCGGGTGCTCGCGCTCGCACAGCGCGCGCATCGCCTGCTCGCGGCTGCCGTGCCCGAGCTCCTCGATGTCCCTGGCCTGCAGGCGGTGCGACAGGCACCAGCAGTGCGTCGCGCGCCGGTTGGGGTTGATGACGTCGGCGAAGTCCTCGAAGCGGTCCGGCGTCACCGGGTGCGTCTCCCACGTCGGCGTCGCCGCAGAGGCCCCTGTCTCGGTCATGGTCCCCAGCCAACCACCGCCCTCCGACACCCGCGACCCCTCGGACGCTCGGGCCCGGCCCGGACGCGCCACCACCGCACCTGGGGCACCCGTCGGTGACGTCCGCACTGGCTCCAATGGGCCATTGCCGCGGGATCGGGCCGGGTGGATGGTGGGAGGACGCCGCACGAGGAGGTCGGGCCGATGATCGACGACGACAGCGGAGCCGGGGTAGTGGACCAGAGGCAACCGCATGTACCCCGAGCGCTGCTCAGGGGAAGCGCGCAGTAGGCGCCCCTGATGACGACCTCAATCGGACGGTTCCTGGGTGATCGGGGCGAGCCGGAGCCCGCGCCGGAACCCGCCCCACGACCCTCGTCGTCGGCCGGCACCGACGCGTATCAACCCGGCGAGTGGAGGCTCCTGACGGGCATGAGGACCTTCCCCCGCCGGCGGACCGCCCGCCGCAGCCACCACCCGGCCGTCACGTGTGACGCGCTCGGGCGCTGGCACTGGCAGTGCGGGTGCGGCGCCGGGGCGCGCGCGGGGTCGGACCAGTCCGACTGGCACTGGATGGTCACCGCCGCACTGGTCCACCAGAGCACCTGTCCGGGGGAGTGACC
>DATITJ010000552.1:0-5362 GCA_035467935.1 Ornithinibacter sp. | reverse complement strand
TCGAGACCGGGGCGGGGCTCTCGGCCCTGCCGCTCACCGTCATCCCGCTGTACTTCGAGCTCGACGGCAACTTCCCCAACCACGAGGCCAACCCCCTCGACCCCGCGACCCTCGTCGACCTCCAGTCCGCCGTCCGCGAGCACGGCGCCGACCTCGGGCTGGCCTTCGACGGCGACGCCGACCGGTGCTTCGTCGTCGACGAGCGGGGCGAGCCGGTGAGCCCGAGCGCGATCACCGCCCTCATCGCCCGCCGCGAGGTCGCCCGAGCCGTCGCGGACGGGGCGGATGCCGCGGACGTCGCGATCGTGCACAACGTCATCTGCTCGGCGCAGGTCCCCGAGGTCATCGCCGAGACCGGAGCCCGCGCCGTGCGCACCCGTGTCGGCCACTCCTACATCAAGGCCGAGATGGCCCGCCACGACGCGGTGTTCGGGGGAGAGCACAGCGCGCACTACTACTTCCGCGACTTCTGGTTCGCCGACACCGGCATGCTCGCCGCGATGCACACCCTCGCCGCGCTGGGTGAGCAGGACGCCCCCCTCAGCGTGGTGATGGGTGACCTGCACCGGTATGCCGCGTCAGGAGAGATCAACTCGACCGTCACCGACGCTCCGGTCGCCACCGAGAAGGTGCGCTCCTGGGCCGTCACGCAGGGCGTCGAGACCGACGAGCTCGACGGGCTCACGCTGACCCACGCGGGCGGCGACGCCGACCCCATGTGGTGGCTGAACCTGCGAGCCTCCAACACCGAGCCGCTGCTCCGCCTCAACGTCGAGGCGGCCGACGCCGGCACCATGGAGCGGGTCCGCGACACCGTCCTCGACATCGTCCGCGCCTGACCCACCTTTCTCGCCCGATCCCGGAACCTTCAGCCGGACACCGCAACCGTTGTGGTGTCCCGCTGAAGCTTCCGGTGTCATCCCGGATGCCGTGCCCTCGCCGCCGCCACGAACCGCGCGGATGCCGTGCCCTCGCCGCCCGTGGCCCCCACCACCGCGACCCCTGCCGTGTGGGAGGATCGGCGGCGAGCCCACCACGACAACGACCACGACGAGCCCCACGAGCGCCGGAAGGACCCCATGAGCGAGCAGGCCACCCCCATGTCGCCGATCGAGCCGTGGCTGCGGGAGATCCTGCGTTGCCCGGCGTGCCGCAGCGAGCTGCGCGACGACACCGGCCCGAGCCGCTCTCCCGAGCTGGTCTGCACCAACCCCGCCTGCGGCCTCGCCTACCGCATCGACGACGGCGTCGCCGTGCTCCTCGTCGACGAGGCGCGCCGCCCGGGCTGACGCCCGGCCGGCTGGAGGTCACCGCCATGCCCTGGGTCGACGAGGCGCGGCTCGACGACCCGACCGCCCTCGCCGGGCTCGACAGCCGCGACACGCTCCGCTCCCTCGCCTCGGCCGGCGCCCAGGTGCGCCGCGCGCTCGTCTCTGCCGACGAGGCCGGTGTCGCCAGGGTCTCCGGTGGTGAGCGCCCCCGCTCGGTGCTCGTCGCCGCGCTCGGCGGGTCCTCCCTCGTCTGCGACGTCCTCGACCTCCTCGCCGAGCCCGGCTCACCCGTGCCGGTGATGACCCGCCGCGGTGCCCCCCTGCCCGGCTGGGTCGGCCCGCTCGACCTCGTCATCGCCGTCTCGCAGTCGGGACGCGCGGCGGGCCCGCTCGCCCTGGCCGCCGAGGCTGCCCGCCGCGGGGCCTCGCTGCTCACCGTCGGCGCCGCCGGCTCCCCGCTCGCCGACATCAGCGCCAGGGCACGCGGCGTGCACGTGGACGTCGCGATCCCCACGCCGTCCTCGCGCACCGCGCTGTGGTCGATCCTCACCCCGGTGCTCGTCGCCGCCGACCTGCTCGGCCTCGTGCCCTGCCCCCGCCCCGTCCTCGAGCGGGTCGCCGACGTCCTCGACGTGGTCGCCGAGGAGTGCCGTCCCAGCTCCGAGTCGTTCGTCAACCCGGCCAAGGTGCTCGCGGTCGGCCTCGGCGAGACCGTGCCCGTCGTCCTCGGCGACGGCGCCCTCACCGGGGTCGCCGCGAGTCGCGCGGCCTCGATGCTGGCGCGCACCGCGCGGATCCCGGCGACACACGGCGAGCTGCCCGACGCGGCATCCCAGGTGGTTGCCTGCCTCGACGGGCCCTACGGCCTGGCTGCGGGCCTCCAGCGGCCCACCGGCGGTGGCGACATCTTCGCGGACCCCTACCTCGACGGCCCGGCGACCACGCGACTGGGCCTGCTGGCCCTGCGCGACCCCGACCTCGACCCCGCCGGGCGCGACCTCGCGGATGCCGTCGTCGCCTCGGCCCGCGAGGCCGGCGTCACGGTGCTCGAGCAGGAGGCCCGCTCGGGCGAGCCGATCGAGCGGCTGGCGTCGCTCGTCGCCCTCACCGACTACGCCGCGACCTACCTCGCCCTCGGCCTGGGCCTCGACCCGGCGGTCTCGCGCCACGTGGGCGAGCTGCGCGACCGCACCGGCTGACGTCACCGCCACCGTCACCGCCACCGACCGCGACGAGTGCGGCGAGTGCGGCGAGTGCGGAAGCGGCCGCGGGGGCAGCCACTTCCGCACTCGAGGCGAGTGCCTGGTCAGCGGCGCGGCAGGACGAGCTCGGTGCGGCGGGCGAGGATGAGCCCGAGCACCGTGTAGCCGATGAGCAGGTGGCTGCCGCCCACCCAGTTGGACACCGGCTCGCCGATGATGACGAACGTCGGCACGGTGACCACGGCCCAGCTCTCGGCCACCAACGGCCAGACCCGGGCCACGCCGCGCCAGCGCCCGGCGACGAGGACCTTGATGCCCAGGACGAACATGCCGAGCATGGACAACGGCCAGAAGGCGTCGAGCACGGCGAGCCAGGTCGCGTCGCGCCACGCCGGGACGAACCCGTGGATCACGGTCCACAGCATCGCCAGCGACAGCAGCACGCGCTCCACCCGGAGCATGACCCGCGCCGTGCGGGTCGTGCCGAGGGCACCGGTGAGAGCCATGGCCCCGATCAGGCCCATGACGCCCACCTGGAAGGCGAGCCCGCCGACGTCGCCGATCGTGATGCCGAGCGAGCTGTCGGGGTTGGTGCCGACGGTGAAGACCGTGGCCGCCCACGTGAGCGCGCCGGCGGCCATGACGTAGCCACGCCGCTGCACCGAGCGGACGAGGCGGACCTCGGCGGCCGGGTCGGTGGCCACGCCGGCGTTGTCGGCCACGCCGGCCACGCAGGCCTCGTCGGCCAGCTCGGCCACCACGCCCACCCCGGCGGCCTCGGTGCGGTCGGTGCGGTCGGTGCGGTCGGTGCGGGCAGGGGCTGGGGAGACGGTGGTGCGGTTCACGGTGGTCGTCCTCTCGATGGGTGCGGTGTCCGTCACCGCGACTGGTCCCCACGCTCGCCCCCCGCCGTCCCACCCCGTCAGGGCCGGGCGTCCCGACCCGTGTCATCGGTGGTGTCCCGCTGCGACCGGGACGCGGGACCCACAGACAGCGGGACGCCCCGTGCGGCAGGCTTGGGCGCGTGACCAGCGCCTTCGACACCGCGACCGCCCCGGGGCAGGTGGGTCACGCGACCCACCCCCGCGCGGCGCGCCGCCCCTGGCCGGGTCCGGTCCTCCTCGGTGCCACGGCACTGCTGTGTGCGCTCGCCGTGCTGATCGACCTCCAGGTGACGGCCGCCCACCACGAGGCGGTCGACCTCGAGCCCGTATGGGGCGCCGTCGTGGCGGCGCTCGCGATGGCGTGGGCCGGGGCCACCGTGCTCGGCACCGACGCGCGCCACGCGATCGGGTGGCTGCTCTCGGGGTTCGGCCTCTGGTGGGCGCTCGACGCGCTCGCCTCGGCGTGGCTGGCCCTCGCGACGTCCTCCGACCCGGTGCTGCCCGGGGCGTCGGTCGCGTTCATCGTCTTCCAGCGGCTCGGGGCCGGGCTGCTGCTCGTGCTGCCGCTCCTCCTCGTCCTCTTCCCCCACGGACGGCTCCCACAGGGAAGGTGGCGAGTCGTCGCGGGCACGGCACTCGCGTCGACCGCCCTGCTCCCGCTCGTCCTTCTCACCGTCCCCTCCGACGTCGCGCAGGAGCTGTCGGGCGACGGCCCGCTGCCCGAGGCGCTGCGAGGGCTGGACCTCGACGTGGTCACCCTGCCGCTGCCGGACGGGGTGTATGCCGTGCTCCTCCGCCTCGCGTACGTCCTGGTCGCGGTGAGCCTGGTCCCCGCCGTCGCGGTCGTCGTCCACCGCCTGCGCGCTGCCAGGGGTGTCGAGCGGGCCCGGATGCGCTGGCTGCTGTGGGCGGGCGTCGTCGACGCCCTCGTCATGCTCACGGTCTGGGTGCTGCCGGGGCCGTGGGCCTCGGCCGGGCTGGTCCTCGCCGTCGGCGTGACCTCGGCGGCCGTCGCCGTCGGCATCACGCGGCCCGACCTCGTCGACGTCGACCGGCTCCTCGGCGGCACGCTCGTCTACGGCACGCTCGTCGTCGGGTCCGTGCTGCTCGACCTCGTCGTGCTCGGCGTCGCCTCGTGGGCGCTCGACGCGACGCTCGACGGGCGCGAGTCGCTCGTGCTCGCGGTGATCGTGGTGCTCGTGCTCTACCTGCCTGTCCGGCACCGGCTCTCGCGCGTGGTGCGGCGCTGGGTCATGGGGGAGCGGGACGACCCGTATGCCGTGGTGTCGGCCCTCGCTCGCCGGCTGGAGGACTCGACCGGCCCCGACGAGCAGCTGCTCGAGGTGGCCCGGTCACTGGGCGCCGCGTTCCGCCTGCCCTACGTCGGTGTCGAGGTGGAGCAGGGCGGCGGCGAGCTGCTCCTCGTCGAGCACGGGCAGCGACCGGAGGGCACCCGCGCCCTCCCCATCGCCTACCGCGGCGAGCACGTGGGGCGGCTCCTCCTTCCCGACCGTGGTGAGGCCGCCCGGCTGCGACCGGCCGACGAACGCCTGCTCGCCGACGTCGTGCGCCAGGCCGCGGCGGCGGCGCGCACGGCCCGCCTGGCCGACGAGCTGCAGCGCAGCCGCGAGCAGCTCGTGACCGCGGTCGAGGACGAGCGGCGCCGGCTGCGTCGCGACCTCCACGACGGGCTCGGCCCCACCCTCGCCGCGGTGGCCTCGCGCATCGACACGGCGCGGATCACGGCCCGGCGTGACCCCGCCGCCACCGATGAGACCCTCGCGGCGGCCCGGGCCGACGTGAGCGGCATGCTCACCGAGGTGCGCCGGCTCGTGCACGGCCTGCGCCCACCGGCGCTCGACGAGGTCGGCCTCGTCGGGGCGGTGCGCCGCCAGGCGGCCGTCGCGGCGCCGGGCCTCCAGGTGGCGGTCGAGACGAGCGGCAAGCTGACCGGGCTGCCGGCCGCCGTGGAGGTGGCCGCCTACCGCATCGTCGGAGAGGCGCT
>DATITJ010000551.1:0-12296 GCA_035467935.1 Ornithinibacter sp. | reverse complement strand
CACGTCCGCGTCGGCCGCCTCGGACGGATGCCGCGCGCCGCCGACCGCGCCGCCGCACCACTACCCTTGGGCGCATGACGAGCTCTCCCTTCGGACGTGTCCTCACCGCGATGGTGACCCCGATGTCACCCGACGGGGAGGTCGACGACAAGGGCACCGACGCGCTCGTCGACCACCTCCTCGCGAGCGGCCACGACGGCATCGTCGTCAACGGCACGACCGGCGAGTCCTCCACCCTCACCGACGACGAGAGCATCGCGCTGGTGGGTCGCGTGACGCAGCGGGTCGGGGACCGTGCCAGGGTCGTCGCGGGCGTCGGCTCCAACGACACCCGCCACGCCGTGGCGATGGCACGCCGGGCGGCGGACGCCGGTGCCGACGCCCTCCTGCTCGTCACGCCCTACTACAACAAGCCCACCCAGGCCGGGGTCGTCGCGCACTGCCGCGCCGTCGCCGACACGACCGACCTGCCCGTGATGCTCTACGACATCCCCGCGCGCACCGGCATCCCCTTCACGACCGACACGCTGGTCACCCTCGCGGAGCACCCGCGCATCGCCGCGGTCAAGGACGCCAAGGGCGACTCGTGGGCCTCGAGCAAGGTCATGGCCGCCACCGACCTGCTGTGGTTCAGCGGTGCCGACGAGGTCAACCTGCCGCTGCTGGCGCTGGGAGCGCACGGTGTGGTGTCCGTCGTCGGCCACGTGGCCGGCGAGCAGTATGCCGGGATGGTCGCCGCCGTCGACCGCGGCGACCTCGCTGAGGCGCGCCGCATCCACACCTCGTTGATCACCGTCGTCGAGGCGATCATGACCACCTCGCAGGGGGCGATCATGGCCAAGGCCGCCCTCGTCGAGCTCGGTGTCATCGAGTTCGCCACCGTGCGCCTGCCCCTCGTGGAGTCACCGCCCGAGCACCTCGAGCTGCTGCGGGCCGCCCTGGCCACGCTGCCGGCCCGATGAGCCACCCCCACCCCGAGCTCGAGCCGCCCGGTCCGCTCGTCGACGGCGGCGTCCGGGTCGTCCCGCTCGGCGGGCTCGGTGAGATCGGCCGCAACATGACGGTCGTCGAGCACCGTGGCCAGCTGCTCGTCATCGACTGCGGCGTGCTCTTCCCCGACGACCACCACCCCGGCATCGACCTCATCCTCCCGGACTTCGAGTACATCAAGGACCGCCTCGACCAGGTCCAGGCGGTCGTGCTGACCCACGGCCACGAGGACCACATCGGCGCGGTGCCCTACCTCCTGCGCCTGCGGCCCGACCTCCCGCTCGTCGGTTCGACCCTCACGCTGGCGCTCGTCGAGGCCAAGCTCAAGGAGCACCGGATCACGCCCCACACGCGCGTCGTGCGCGAGGGCGACCGCGAGGGCTTCGGCGTCTTCGACTGCGAGTTCGTCGCGGTCAACCACTCGATCCCCGACGCGCTCGCCGTCGCGGTGCGCACGTCCGGTGGCATGGTGCTGCACACCGGCGACTTCAAGATGGACCAGCTGCCGCTCGACGGCCGCCTCACCGACCTGCGGGCCTTCGCACGGCTGGGGGAGGAGGGGGTCGACCTCTTCCTCACGGACTCGACGAACGCCGAGGTCCCGGGCTTCACCACGCCCGAACGCGAGATCTCCTCGGCCATCGACAAGGTGTTCCGCCACGCCCAGCGCCGCATCATCGTGGCCTGCTTCTCCTCGCACGTGCACCGGGTGCAGCAGGTGCTGGACGCCGCCGAGAAGGCCGATCGCAAGGTCGCCATGGTCGGTCGCTCGATGGTGCGCACCATGGGGATCGCGGCCCAGCTGGGCTACCTCGAGGTGCCCGACGGCGTGCTCGTCGACGTCAAGAGGCTCGACGACCTGCGCGACGACCAGGTCGTGCTCATCTGCACCGGCAGCCAGGGCGAGCCCATGGCGGCGCTGTCGCGGATGGCCAACCGCGACCACCGCATCGACGTCGGCACGGGCGACACCGTGCTCCTCGCGTCCTCGCTCATCCCCGGCAACGAGAACGCCGTCTACCGCGTCATCAACGGCCTCATGCGGCTCGGGGCCCAGGTCGTCCACAAGGGCAACGCCCAGGTGCACGTGTCCGGTCACGCGAGCGCCGGCGAGCTCCTCTACTGCTACAACATCGTCAGGCCCAGGAACGTCATGCCCGTCCACGGTGAGTGGCGGCACCTCGTCGCCAACGCCGAGCTCGCCATCGCCACGGGGGTGCCGCGCGACCGGGTCGTCGTCGTCGAGGACGGGGTGGCCGTCGACCTCGTCGACGGCAGGGCGTCGGTCTCGGGCGCCGTGCCCTGCGGCTACGTCTACGTCGACGGCTCCTCCGTGGGCGGGGCCGACGAGACGCTGCTCAAGGACCGCCGCATCCTGCGCGACGAGGGCTTCATCTCGGTCATCGTGGTCATCGACTCCATGACGGGGAAGGTCGTCGCGGGCCCCGAGATCACCGCACGCGGGTTCGTCGAGGACGACGTCGTGTTCGACGAGGTCATGCCGCAGCTCGTCGCGGCCCTCGACGAGGCCACCGCGAACGGCGTCGACGCGTACCAGCTCCAGCAGGTCATCCGCCGCTCCCTGGGGGGCTGGGTCGGGCGCAGGATCCGCCGCCGGCCGATGATCATCCCCATGGTCATCGAGGCCTGACGGGTCGCGGCGACGCGCCCACCATCCGCGCCGGGTGGTGGGCGCGTGGCGTTCCGTGCACGGGCCCCGTGTCGTGTGACGGGAGTGGCGACGGTTTCGTGAGGTTACTGGTGGGGATCAAGGGGTTTTCCGAAGGCACGACACGCGTCCGAATTGTCGCGGAAAGCGTGCGCCGAAGGTAAAGGGACCGTAAGGTCCCGGTCAGGAAAGGGCAAGGGCCGCGAGGTCAGAGTCCCTTCCGGTTCGAGAACACAGGTCGCGGCTCTCGCAGTCCGCTCCACGCCAATCGGCCCGGTCGGCAGACCGGGTCACATCGGCGCCCGGGGGACGTCGCGACCTCCACGTCCCCGACGTGGGCCACCAGCAGGGGTGCCCGCGTCGCCCGCCGCTTCCGACCGCAGGGGGTCGGATGCGACAGGATCCCCACGTGCGCCGCGATCCCCACGCCCGCGGCGCACGTGGGGAGACGCTCTCTCGACTGTTCCCGACATTGTCGCCCCCGTGCCGCGTGTGACACGTGAGTCCCGTGTGACTGTCGCGTAGCCTGCGACCATGGCGACTCGTACGTCCTCCTCGGCGCGCGGCCGGAGCACCTCCACCCGGCCCGCGACCCGACGACCCGCCGCCCGCCCGCGCAAGGGGTCGGCGCAGGCCCGCTCCGGTGGGCTGCCGTTGCCGCTGCGTGCCGTCCAGAGCACGTGGATGGGCCTGGCGCACGCGACCGGCGCCGTCGCGCGCAAGGTGGGCGACACCGGCCGGGACCTCGAGCCCGAACACCGCCGTGACGGTGTCGGCCTCCTGCTCATCGCCCTCGCCGTCGTCGTCGCCGCCCGGGAGTGGTGGGGGATGCCGGGAGCCGTCGGCACCGTCGTCCACGCCGTCGTCGCCGGCACCTTCGGCAAGGTCGGCTACGCCGTGCCCCTGGTGCTGCTCGCCTTCGGGGTCCGGATGCTGCGCGCCCCGCAGGAGGACGCCGCCACCTCCCGTGCGGCCGTCGGCACCACCGCCCTTGCCTTCGCGGCCTCCGGCCTGGCCCACGTCGCGGCGGGCGTCCCCACCCCGCCCGAGGGGGCCGACGGCATGCGCGCCGCCGGCGGCATCATCGGCTTCCTCGCGAGCAGCCCGCTCGAGGCGGCCGTCTCCGTCTACGGCACCGTGCCGCTGCTCCTCCTCCTCGGCCTCTTCGGTCTCCTCGTCATCACCGCGACCCCGCTGCACCAGGTGCCCGAGCGCCTGCGCGCCACCGTCGACCGGCTCACCGGCCACGCGCCGGCCGAGGCGGAGCCCGCCGAGGCGGCCGCGAAGACGCCGCGCCGTCGTCGCAGCCGCGCCGAGCTCGAGGCCGACGGGCCCCTGCCGGGCGACGAGGCCTTCGAGCAGGCCGCGCTCGTCGACCCCGTCACGGGCAAGCGTCTGCGCCCCGGCCAGAAGCGGCCGGCGCCCATCCCGGCATCCGGCACCGGGGGCGACGCGACCTCGCCGGCCGGTCCCGCCGCCCGCGGGCCGGTCCCCGAGAAGATGCCGCTGGAGGCCCCGCCCACGACGCCGCTGCCGCAGCGCGTCGAGCAGCTGTCCCTCGCCGGCGACATCACCTACACCCTGCCCGACGCCGCGATCCTCGAGCCCGGCAGCCCGCACAAGGCCCGCAGCGCCGCCAACGACCACGTCGTCAACGCGCTCACCCTGGTGCTCGACCAGTTCGAGATCGACGCCCAGGTCACCGGCTTCAGCCGGGGCCCGACCGTCACGCGCTACGAGGTCGAGCTCGGGCCCGGCATCAAGGTGGAGCGCGTCACGGCCCTGTCGAAGAACATCGCGTACGCCGTCGCCTCGGCCGACGTGCGCATCCTCAGCCCGATCCCCGGCAAGTCGGCGATCGGCATCGAGATCCCCAACACCGACCGCGAGAAGGTCAGCCTCGGCGACGTCCTGCGCAGCCAGGTGGCCCGCAACACCGACCACCCGATGGTCATGGGCGTCGGCAAGGACGTCGAGGGCGGCTACGTCATCGCCAACCTCGCGAAGATGCCGCACCTCCTCGTCGCCGGCGCCACCGGCGCGGGCAAGTCGAGCTTCGTCAACTCGATGATCACCTCGATCCTCATGCGGTCCACGCCCGACGAGGTGCGCCTCGTGCTCGTGGACCCCAAGCGCGTCGAGCTCACCGCCTACGAGGGGATCCCGCACCTCATCACCCCGATCATCACCAGCCCGAAGAAGGCCGCCGAGGCCCTCCAGTGGGTGGTGCGCGAGATGGACACGCGCTACGACGACCTCGCGGCGTTCGGGTTCAAGCACGTCGACGAGTTCAACAAGGCGGTCAAGTCCGGCAAGCTGCAGCCGCTGCCGGGCTCGCAGCGGGTGCTCACGCCCTACCCCTACCTCCTCGTCGTCGTCGACGAGCTCGCCGACCTCATGATGGTCGCCCCGCGCGACGTCGAGGAGTCGATCGTGCGCATCACGCAGCTCGCCCGCGCGGCCGGCATCCACCTCGTCCTCGCGACGCAGCGGCCGAGCGTCGACGTCGTCACCGGCCTCATCAAGGCCAACGTGCCCTCGCGGATGGCGTTCGCGACCTCCTCGCTCACGGACTCGCGGGTCGTGCTCGACCAGCCCGGGGCCGAGAAGCTCATCGGCCAGGGTGACGCGCTGTTCCTCCCCATGGGGGCGAGCAAGCCGATGCGGGTGCAGGGCGCCTGGGTCACCGAGTCCGAGATCCACGCCGTCGTCAAGCACGTCACCGACCAGCTCAAGCCGCGCTACCGCGACGACGTCACGGTCACCGCTCCCAAGAAGCACGTCGAGGACGACATCGGCGACGACCTCGACCTGCTGCTGCAGGCCACCGAGCTCGTCGTCACGACGCAGTTCGGGTCGACCTCGATGCTCCAGCGCAAGCTGCGGGTCGGCTTCGCCAAGGCCGGGCGGCTCATGGACCTGCTCGAGTCACGCGGTGTCGTGGGCCCGTCCGAGGGATCCAAGGCGCGCGACGTGCTCGTCAAGCCCGACGACCTGGCCCTGACCCTCGCCCTGTTGCGCGGTGAGGACGTCCCGGAGCCGTTGTCGGACACCGCGTATGCCGTGCCCGCGGCGGCTGCTCCGGCCGCCGGTGGGGCACCGGTCACCGGCGACTCGACCGACGACACCTCGGAGGTGCCGGTCCTCGGCTACGGCGGCGACGCGGTGGCGGCCGAGCTCGACTCCTACCCGGAGGCCGTGGACCACGGCGACGAGGACGGCGGCGAGGACGTCTGGGAGCTCACGGGGCGTCGCTGACCCCGACCGCCGCGCCGTGGACGTGCTCGCGCACCTCGGCCTAGGTGCGGACGGGAAGGAGCAGGGCGCAGGGCGCTCGGCCTACCGGCATTGTCGCCCGACCGCGCCTACAGTGTGGCCATGACGACGATCTGGGAGGATCTCCGGGACCCCCCGTCACGAGCCGCCCGGTGGCGCGCCACCCTCCGCAAGCAGCCGTCGGCCTTCCTGCTGGCCGTCCAGATCCTCGTGATCCTGCTCCTGCCGGCGCTCGAGTCGTCCGACTGGGGCCGGGCGGTCATCTCCCTGCTCAGCCTGTCGGCAGTGATCACCGCGGTCTTCACGGTGCGCAGCACGCCCGCCCTGACCTGGCTGTCGATGACGCTGGCACTGCCCGCCGCGGTCTTCGAGATCTGGAGCCTGTTCGACAGCAGCACGACCATCGTGGCGATCGCGCACTCGGCCCTGGCGGTCTTCTACTTCTACACGGCCTACGCGCTCATCTCGTACATGTTCGAGGACGCCTGGGTCACCAAGGACGAGCTGTTCGCGGTCGGCGCCTGCTTCACGGTGCTCGTCTTCGCCTTCGCCTACGTCTTCCTCGCGATCCAGGAGATCTACCCGAACTCGTTCACGTCGTTCGACGGGCCCGGGGAGCGGACGTTCCTCGAGCTGCTCTACTACTCGGGGGCCAACCTCACCAGCGTCGGGCTCTCCGACGTCGGCCCGATCAAGCCCGAGGCCCGGGCCATCGGCACGATCGAGCAGCTCGGCGGCGTCATGTACGTCGCGATGGTCATCTCGCGCCTCGTGGCGCTGACCGTCATGCGCGCCCGTCAGCACTGATGCCGTCTACGTCCTCGATCCGGGCCAGGCTGGCGCCGCGCGTCACCGAGATCTCCCGGGCGCGCTCCTCGGCGGCGCCGAGCACCCGCAGCGCGTTGCCCCCGGCCAGGCGCGCGAGGTCGTCGTCGCTCCACCCCCGGTCGGCCAGCGCGGCGAGCAGGCGTGGGTAGCCGCTGACGTCCTCGAGGCCCTCGGGCAGCACGTCGACGCCGTCGTAGTCGCCGCCGAGGCCGATGTGCTCGACGCCGGCCACGTCGCGCACGTGCTCGCAGTGGGCCACGACGTCGTCGAGCGTCGCCGTGGGCGCCCGGTGCGTGCGACGGCGCCGCGCCAGCCACGGGTCGTGGACCCCGTCGTCGTCGGTGTCGATGCCCTCCGCGGCGGCCGCCTCGTCGGCGTCGAGGTCCCAGTCGCGCACGGCCTGGGAGACGAAGCGGGGGACGAAGGTCACCATGCACAGCCCGCCGTTGCCGGCGAGGCGCTCGAGCACGTCGTCGGGCACGTTGCGGGGGTGGTCGCACACGGCCCGCGCCGAGGAGTGCGAGAACACGACGGGTGCCGCGGTGGTGTCGAGCGCGTCGCGCATCGTGCCGGCGGAGGTGTGCGACAGGTCGACGAGCATGCCGAGCCGGTTCATCTCCCGCACGACCTCGCGCCCGAAGGGCGAGAGCCCGCCGAGCACGGGCTCGTCGGTGGCCGAGTCGGCCCACGGGACGTTGTCGTTGTGGGTGAGCGTCAGGTAGCGCACCCCGAGCGCGAACAGCATCCGCAGCGTGCCCATCGAGCAGTCGATGCTGTGCCCACCCTCGGCCCCCATGAGGGAGGCGATGCGCCCCTGCGAGCGGGCCAGCGCGACGTCGGCGACCGACGTCGCCAGGGCGAGGTCGGCGGCATACCGGCGCGTCATGGCGTGGACCGCGTCGACCTGCTCGAGGGTGGCCGCGACGGCGGCGTCGCCCTGGAGGTGGGCCGGCACGAAGACCGACCAGAACTGCGCCCCCACGCCCCCCGCCCGCAGCCGGGGGAGGTCGGTGTGCGTCGGCTGCCCCGCGGTGGCGATGTCCAGGCGGCTCCAGTCGTAGCCGACGCGCTCCCGGGCCTCCCAGGGGAGGTCGTTGTGGCCGTCGACGACGGGGTGCTCGGCGAGGAGGGCGCGGATCCGGTGGGCGGTGTCCGAAGGCATGTCGTGACCCTACCGGCGAGGTTCGGGCGCCGGCCCGCGCGCAACTAGAGTGGCGGGCATGGTCAGCCCCAGCCGCGGCAGTGTCGCCCTCGTCACCCTCGGGTGCACGCGCAACGAGGTGGACTCCGAGGAGCTCGCCGGGCGCCTGGCCGCCGAGGGCTGGACGCTCGTCGACGACGCCGCCGACGCGGACGTCGCGGTCGTCAACACCTGCGGTTTCGTCGAGCAGGCCAAGAAGGACTCCATCGACACCCTCCTCGAGGCCGCCGACCTCAAGCAGACCGGTCGCACCAAGGCCGTGGTCGCGGTCGGCTGCCTCGCCGAGCGCTACGGGCAGACGCTCGCCGACGATCTGCCCGAGGCGGATGCCGTGCTCGGCTTCGACTCCTACCGCGACATGTCCACGCACCTGCGCGCCGTGCTCGACGGCGAGAAGGTCGCCTCGCACGTGCCCTCCGACCGTCGCACCCTGCTGCCACCGACCCCGGTCGAGCGGGCCGAGGCCGCTGCCGGGGTCGCGCTGCCCGGGCACGGTGACGGCGCGGCGGAGTTCGTGCGTGCCCGCCTCGACGCCCGGCCGTGGGCGCCGCTGAAGATCGCCAGCGGGTGCGACCGGCGCTGCTCCTTCTGCGCGATCCCGATGTTCCGCGGGTCGTTCGTGTCACGCCGTCCCACCGACGTGCTCGCCGAGGCGCGCTGGCTCGGGTCGCAGGGCGTGCGAGAGCTCTTCCTCGTCAGCGAGAACTCCACGTCCTACGGCAAGGACCTCGGCGACCTCGGGCTGCTCGAGAAGCTCCTGCCCGAGCTGACCGCCGTCGAGGGGGTCGACCGCGTGCGGGTCTCCTACCTCCAGCCCGCCGAGGTGCGACCGGGCCTGCTCGAGGCGATGGCGGCCACCCCCGGGGTGATGCCGTGGTACGACCTGTCCTTCCAGCACGCCTCGCCCACGCTCCTGCGCCGGATGCGGCGCTTCGGCGGCACCGACGCCTTCCTCGACCTCCTCGGTCGGGTCCGCGAGCGCGAGCCGCTCGCCGGCGCCCGCAGCAACGTGATCGTCGGCTTCCCCGGGGAGACCGAGGCCGACGTCGACGAGCTCGAGCGCTTCCTCACGCTGGCGCGGCTCGACGTCGTCGGCGTCTTCGGCTACTCCGACGAGGACGGCACCGAGGCCGAGGAGCTCGACGGCAAGCTGCCCGACGACGTCGTCACCGAGCGCGTCGAGCGGCTCACCGCCCTCATCGAGGAGCTCACCTCCCAGCGCGCGCTCGACCGGGTCGGCGAGCGGGTCACCGTCCTCGTCGAGGAGCACGACGAGGACGACCCGTCGGTCGCCGTCGGGCGCGCCGAGCACCAGGGCCCCGACGTCGACGGCGTCTGCCTCGTCCGGTCGAGCGGCGCGTCCGTGCCCACCGGGGTCGGCTCGTTCGTCCAGGGTGTCGTCGTCGACGCGGTCGGCGTCGACCTCGTCGTGGAGGCCGGATGAGCGAGAAGCCGGTCCGACCGGTCCGCCCCGGCCCGCTCGCCGAGGGGCGCGCGAGCGACCCGTACCGCGCCGGCATCGACCCGGCGAGCCCCGCCGTGCCGACGACCGGCCCGAGCGCCTGGAACGTCGCGAACTACCTCACCGTCCTGCGCCTGTTCCTCGTCCCCGTCTTCGGGTGGCTGCTGCTCGTCGACGACGGCGGCAGCCCGGGATACCGGTGGGCGGCCTTCGGGGTCTTCGCGGTCGCGATGCTCACCGACCGCATCGACGGCGACCTCGCGCGCAGCCGTGGCCTCGTCACGAACTTCGGCAAGGTCCTCGACCCCATCGCCGACAAGGCCCTGGTCACGATGGCGCTCGTGGGGCTCTCCGTGATCGGCGAGGTCTGGTGGTGGGTCACGATCATCGTGCTCGTGCGCGAGTGGGGCATCACCGCCGTGCGCTTCTGGGTGATCCGCCACGGCGTGATGGCGGCCGGGCGCGGCGGCAAGGTCAAGACGCTCCTCCAGACGTTCGGCATCGGCTTCTACCTGATGCCGCGCTGGACCCTGCCGTTCCCCGAGGTGTGGGACTGGGTCGCCGCGATCTCGCTCGGGGCGGCCGTCGTGGTCACCCTCGTGACCGGTGTCGACTACCTCGTGCAGGCGCTGCGACTGCGGCAGACCAGCGAGCGGGCCGTGCGCAAGCGGGCCGAGCGGGCCGCCCGGGCGGCGGCCAGGAAGCAGCGACCGCAGCCGTGACCGGCATCCCCCCCGCCGACGACACGCCGACGACACGCCTCGCGACGAGCGTGGTGCGCAGGCTCGTCGAGCGGGGCCTGACCGTGGGCACCGCGGAGTCGCTCACCGGGGGACTCGTCTGCGCGGCGCTCACCACGGTGCCGGGGGCCTCGGCCGTGGTGCGGGGAGGGGTGGTCGCCTACGCGAGCGACGTCAAGGCGGCGGTGCTCGGGGTCGACCGCCGGCTGATCGAGCGCGACGGCGCGGTGTCCGCGTCCGTGGCATCCGCGCTGGCCGAGGGGGTGCGCCGGGTGCTGCCGAGCGCCGTCGGCGTCTCGACGACCGGTGTCGCGGGCCCCGATCCGGCCGAGGGCGCACCGGTGGGCACCGTCTTCCTCGCCGCGAGCGGGCCGTGGGGAATCCTCGTGGAGGAGCATGCGTTCACCGGCGACCGGGAGGAGATCCGGGCCGCGAGCGTCGGTGCCGCGTTGCGCCTGCTCCACCGGGGTCTGCAGAACCTCCGCGACGCCGTGGGCGCCAGCGAGTACCGTGGACCCCAGCCAGACCGCCCGGCCCACCCGGACGAAGGAGAGGAGGTGCCGTCGTGATCCTGCTTCGCCACGAGCTCGGCGAGGTCCTGCGGGAGATCCGCCAGGACCAGGGCCGCACCCTGCGTGACGTCGCCACGTCCTCCGCCGTGTCCCTCGGCTACCTCAGTGAGCTCGAGCGCGGCACGAAGGAGGCCTCCTCCGAGCTGCTCGCCGCCGTGTGCGGCGGTCTCGGCCTCACCCTCTCCGAGGTGCTCGAGCACGTCCGCGACCGCGTCGAGCGCGTCGAGACCCTCTCGGCACCCGTGTCGCTGCCCGTCGGGCCGGTCCTCGAGGCCGACCGGGTCTCCGCCTCCGCGGCCTGATCCACGACCCGTCTCAGGCGCGGCCGCTCCGATAGGTGCCCCCGCGCCCACTCCGCCCGGCCGAGCCGAGTGGCCGCTGGGGACGCCCGTCGTCGGCCGGCGCCAGACCACCCTGGCAGGTGGGACACGAGAAGAGCGTGCGCTCGCGAGGCGCCGCGCCCGTCATCGCGACACGCACCGTGTCACCGCACCTCCGGCAGGGCCGGCCCGAGCGCGCGTGGACGTAGGCCTCCTCGCCGCTGCGCTGCACCCCGGTGCTCGCCTGCCACCCGGTGCGGCGGGCGAGGTCCATGAGGCGGTGCAGCCGGTCGAGGAGGCGGGTGGCCACGGCGGGGTCGAGATCGCGGCCGGGCGTCCACGGCAGCACCCGCTCGACGAAGAGGATCTCGCTGGCCCAGAACGTGCCCACCCCGGCGAGCACCCGCTGGTCGAGCAGCAGGTCGCCCACGAGGCGGTCGGATGCCGTGAGCCGTGCGGCCACGAGGTCGGGGTCCCAGTCGGGGCCGAGCACGTCGGGCCCGAGGTGTCCGACGAGGTCGTCCTCGCGCGCCGTCGCCACGAGGTCGAGCATCCCGAGACGGAGGCCCACCGCGGACCACGTGTCGGTGAGCACGGCCGCGCGCACGTCCGGGCGGCGCAGGGCGCGCTGCGTGGCGGCGCCGGGGTGCTCGACGCGCCACTGGCCCTCCATCCGCAGGTGCGTGTGGAGCGTCGCGCCGGTGTCGAAGCGGTGGAGGAGGTGCTTGCCCCGGGCGACGACCTCGAGGGTCCGCGACCCGGTGAGGTCGACGTCGGGGACCGAGGGCCAGCGCAGCTCGGCACGCTCGACGACCCGGCCGGCGAGGGCCTGGTTCAGCCGGTCGGCGGTCCGGTGGACGGTGTCACCCTCGGGCACGCGGTGCCCCGTCACTGTCGAGTGCCGCGAGCGCGGCGAGCGACTCCTGCGCCCACGCCAGCTGGGCCCTGGCCAGGTGCTCGCCGAAGGACAGCGTGATGGTACGCAGCGCCTGCTCGCGGCTCGCGTCGTCGTCGAGCCCCTCGCGCGCGGCGGCGTAGGCCGCGAGCGCGCTGCCGGCGGCATCCTGCGCCTGGAGGAGGAGGGTTTCGGAGCCGCCGGGGGGAAGGTGGCTGCCGAAGAACAGCCGCAGCAGCATGCCGTTGCGGGCCGGCGCGGAGGCGTACGGCTCGGCGAGCCGGGCGCGCAGCCGCGCCTCGCCCGCCGCGGTGATCCCGTAGACCGTCCCGGACGTGCGCCC
>DATITJ010000550.1:0-10005 GCA_035467935.1 Ornithinibacter sp. | reverse complement strand
CCGCACCGGGTGCGGCACCGAACGCGCCGCCGGAGGGCGTGGCCGGGCGCTCGGATGCCGCGCGCTGCTCGGCCGCGCGCTTGGCCGGGTTGCCCGACTTGGACTTCGTGCGCTGGGGCGCCTGCTGGCGACCGCGCTTGCCCGGGCCGGAGCCGCCACCGGGCATGCCCGGCATCCCCGGCATGCCACCGCCGCGGGCGAGCTGCTTCATCATCTTCTGCGCGTCGCCGAAGCGCTCGAGCAGCTGGTTGACCTCTGAGGTGCTCGTGCCGGAGCCCTTGGCGATGCGGGCGCGGCGCGAGCCGTTGATCTGCTTGGGATGGTTGCGCTCGAACGGCGTCATCGACCGCACCATGGCCTCGACCCGGTCGAACTCCCGCTCGTCGAAGGCGTCGATCTGGGCCTTCATCTGGCCCATGCCCGGCATCATCCCGAGGATCGACTTCAGGGAGCCCATCTTCTTGATGGCGGCCATCTGCTGGAGGAAGTCGTCGAACGTGAAGTCCTCGGCCGCGAGGAACTTGCGCTCCATCTCGGCGGCGTGGGTGCGGTCGAAGGCCTTCTCGGCCTGCTCGATGAGGGTGAGGACGTCACCCATGTCGAGGATGCGGGAGGCCATCCGGTCGGGGTGGAAGACCTCGAAGTCCTTCACGCCCTCGCCGGTGCTGGCGAACATGATCGGGCGCCCGGTGACCGACGCGACCGACAGGGCGGCTCCACCGCGCGCGTCGCCGTCGAGCTTGGTGAGCACGACACCGGTGACGTCGACGCCGTCCTGGAACGCGTGCGCGGTCTCGACCGCGGCCTGGCCGATCATCGCGTCGATGACGAACAGGACCTCGTCGGGCTGGATCGCCGCGCGGATGTCGGCGGCCTGCTGCATGAGGTCGGCGTCGATCGCGAGGCGTCCCGCGGTGTCGACGATGACCACGTCGTGCTGGCCGCGGCGGGCCCGGTCGACACCGGCGCGCGAGACGACGACCGGGTCGCCGTGGCTGCGGGTGCCCTCACCGCTCTCGGTGACCACGTCGTGGCCGAAGACGTTGCCGCGCTCGGGCGCGAACACGGGCACGCCGGCCCGCTCGCCGACGACCTCGAGCTGCGTCACGGCATTCGGGCGCTGGAGGTCGGCGGCGACGAGGAGGGGGGTGTGGCCCTGGTCCTTGAGCCACTTCCCGAGCTTGCCGGCCAGGGTCGTCTTGCCGGAGCCCTGCAGGCCCGCGAGCATGATGACGGTCGGCGGCTGCTTCGCGAACCGGATCGTGCGGGTCTCGCCGCCGAGGATGCCGACGAGCTCCTCATTGACGATCTTGACGACCTGCTGCGCCGGGTTGAGCGCCTCGCTGACCTCCGACCCGAGCGCGCGCTCGCGCACGGCGTGGGTGAACTCCTTGACGACCGGCAGGGCGACATCGGCGTCGAGCAGGGCCAGACGGATGTCGCGGATCGTCCTGTTGACGTCGGACTCCGAGAGGCGCCCCTTGGTGCGGAGGTTCTTGAAGGTCTCGGTCAGGCGGTCGGAGAGGCTCGTGAACACCGGTCAAGGCTAACCGTGCCGGGAGGCCGCGCTCGCCGCGGCTCACGATGGAGCCGCGAACGCCCCCACGAGGAGCTCCGGCTCCACGCGGGATCCGGCAGCCAGGAACCCGAACCGTCCCCCTGCGACGGTGAGGGTCGCGGGATCGGGCGGCACGGGTCGGAGCGGGGTCGCTCAGACCCCGTCGCAGGTGTCGATGACCAGGCACACGGCCTGCGCGACCCGGGCCGGCGGCAGCGGCAGCCCGCCGGCGCCGGTGAGGTAGAAGGTGTCGAGCGTCTGCCCGGCATAGGTCGCGATGTGCGCGGAGCGCACCGACATCCCGGCGCCCGCGAAGGCCGCGCCGAGCTCGTGGAGCAGCCCCGGCCGGTCCTGGGCCCGCACCTCGAGCACCGTGGCGTCGCTGCTCGCGCCCGGCACGACGAGCGCGCGGGCCTGCCCGGGTGTGCCGAGGCCGCTCCGGCCGGAGGGGCGCGCCAGGTGTGCCCGGCGCCGGTCGAGGGTCGCGAGCGGGGCCCGGTCGCCCCGGCCGAGGCGGCCCAGCCCACGCTCGATGCGGGCGGGGTCGGGCACGGCACCGCTCGGCGACTCGACGTGCCACTCGTTGACGGCGATGCCGGCGACCGTGCGCAGGATCGCCGTTCGCACGGTGTGGCCCTCGGCGGCGAGCAGCCCGGCGGTGTCGGCGAAGAGCCCGACCCGGTCGAGGTCGGTGATGTCGAGCCGGTGCGAGCCCCCGGTGGCGATGACGCGCACCTGCGGCTCCCCCGCCCGCACGGCCGCCACGAGGTCGCGGTCGAGGGCGTGGGTGCCCGCGTCGTCGGGCACGCCCGGCGGCAGGGGCGGCAGCACCGGGCCGTCGAGCCGGTCGCGCACCGCGACGGCCAGCTGGTCGAGGAGCGTCGCCCGCCAGTCGGTCCACGCGAGCGGACCGGCCGCGGACGCGTCGGCCTCGGTGAGGGCAAGGAGCGTCTCGAAGACCTCACGGTCGCCCGAGACGCACGCGATGGCCGCGTCGACCGTCGCGGGGTCCTGGTGGTCGCGGCGGGTCGCCAGCTCGATCAGGGTGAGGTGCTCGCGCACCAGCGTCACGAGGATCTCCACGTCGAGCGGCGCGAACCCCCAGCGGGTCGCGACCGTGCGCGTCGTCTCCGCCCCGGTGACCGAGTGGTCGTGGGCACCGCGCACCTTGCCGATGTCGTGGAGCAGCGCGCCGACGAGCAGCAGGTCGGGCCGCGAGACGCGGCGCACCAGGCCGGCCGCCCGGACGACCGTCTCCACGAGGTGCCGGTCGACGGTGTGGCGGTGGACGGCGCTGCGCTGTGGCCTCGAGCGCACCGCGGCCCACTCGGGCAGCCAGGTGTCGACGATGCCCGCCTGGTCCAGGCCCTCCCACACCGTGACCAGGCCCGGTCCGGCGGCCAGGAGGTCACCGAGCAGGTCGCGCAGCGGCGCGGTCCACGGGTCGGCCGGCGCCGGCGAGGACCGGGCGAGGTTGTCGAGGGTCGCCGGGGCGATGGGCAGGCCGGCGCGGGCCGCGACGACCCCGGCGCGCAGCGGCATCCCCGCGTCGGACTCGGCGAGGCGCGCCGAGCCGAGCACGACCTCGCCGTCGCTGGAGAACAGGCCGTGGCCCAGCGGGGTCATCTGCGGGCGGCGCGGGCCGACACGCAGCGTGCGGGCACGCTGCGACTGCCCGGCCCGGCGCAGGGTGCCGTCGAGCGAGTAGGCGATGAGGCGGCCGGCGCCGGACACGGCGGTGAGGAGGTCGTCGGCGTCGTGGTGCCCGAGGAGGGCAGCGACGGCGTCGTGGTCCTCGCGGCCGAGGCGGTCGCGGCCGCGGCCGGTGACCACGTGCACGGCATCGCGCACGTCGAGCAGCAGGCCGTATGCCGCGTCGACGCCCCCGTGCGGCCGGTCGGCGAGCCACGCCTCGGCGAGGGCGTTGAGCACGGTCATGTCCCGCAGGCCGCCGTGGCCCTCCTTGAGCTCGGGCTCGATGGACTGCGCGAGGTCGCCCCGGCGCTGGTGGCGCGAGGTGAGCGCCTCGACGAGCTGCGGCAGGCGCTTGCGGGCGTTGCCGCGCCAGTCGTGCGCAACGGTGGATCGGGCCGCGGCGACGAGCTCGGTGTCACCCGCGAGCGGCGCGAGGTCGAGCAGCCCGACGGCGGCGATGAGGTCGGCGGCCGCCACCTGGCGGCACTGCGTCACGGTGCGGACGCTGTGGTCGAGCCGCACCCCGGCATCCCAGATGGGGTACCAGACGCGGTCGGCGAGCGCGGTGAGCTCCTTCGCGGGGAGCGAGCGCTCGGAATGGAGCAGGACGAGGTCGTAGTCGCTGAGCGGACCGGCGTCCTCGCGGCCCAGGCTGCCGACGGCGGCGAGGGCGACCCCCTCGATGCGTGTCCCCCCGGTCGCGGAGCGCCAGACCTGTGCGATCCACTCCCGGTTGAACGCGGAGAGGGCCTCCCGGCGGGCCCGGCCGGCACCCGCGACGGCGAAGTCGCGGGTGCCGGCCAGGTCGAGCCGCCTGGAGCCGATCTCGCTCGAGGGGGTCGACATCGCTCAGATCGCCTCGACGCCGCGCTCCCCGGTGCGGACCCGGGCGACGTCCTCCACGTTGACCACCCAGATCTTGCCGTCACCGATGCGGCCGGTCTGTGCGGCCTTGAGGATGACGTCGACGACCGAGCCGGCGTCCATGTCGTCGACGAGCACCTCGAGCCGGGACTTCGGGACGAAGTCGACGGTGTACTCGGCGCCGCGGTAGACCTCGCTGTGCCCGCGCTGGCGGCCGTAGCCGTGGGCCTCGCTGATCGTCATGCCCTGGATGCCGAAGGCCTCGAGGGCCTCCTTCACCTCGTCGAGCTGGTGGGGCTTGATGATGGCGGTGACGAGCTTCATGAGGTGGCTCCTTCGAGGTTCTTCGCGGACTCGTCCTGACGAGGCTCGGCGTGGGCGCCGAAGCCGCCGCTGCCCACCCGGCCGCCGAAGGAGACCAGGTCGTAGGCGGACTCGGCGTGCTCGGACTGGTCGATGCCGGCGGTCTCGACGTCCTCGGGGATCCGCCAGCCCATCGTGGCCTTGAGGGCCAGTGCGATGACCAGGGTGACGACACCGGAGACGAGGAGGGACGCGAGGGCGACGAGGATCTGCACGACCGTCTGGTCGATGCCGCCACCGTAGAACAGGCCGGTGGAGGTCGCGAGCAGGCCGGCGCCGATGGTGCCCCAGAGGCCGGCGACGAGGTGCACACCGACGACGTCGAGCGAGTCGTCGTAGCCGAACCGGAACTTCAGGCCGACGGCGAGGGCCGACAGGCCACCCGCGACGACACCGAGGGCGATCGAGCCGAGCGGGCTGAGCGCGCCACAGGCCGGGGTGATGGCGACGAGACCGGCGACGACACCGGACGCGGCACCGACCGAGGTGGCGTGGCCGTCACGCACCTTCTCCACGACGAGCCAGCCGAGCATCGCGGCGCAGGTGGCGACGGTGGTGTTGACCCACACGAGCGCGGCGGTCTCGTCGGCGGCGAGCTCGGAGCCGGCGTTGAAGCCGAACCAGCCGAACCACAGCAGACCGGCGCCGATCATCGTGAGCGGGACGTTGTGCGGGCGCATCGCGACCTTGCCGAAGCCCAGCCGGGTGCCGACGACGAGCGCGAGGACCAGGCCGGCCATGCCCGCGTTGATGTGGACGACGGTGCCTCCGGCGAAGTCGATCGGCGCGACGTCGGCCGCGCCGTCGGTCGAGCCGAACACGAGCGAGGACAGGCTGGACTCGGCGCCGGAGAGCAGGCCACCGCCCCAGACCATGTGCGCGATCGGGAAGTAGGCGAAGGTGACCCACAGGGCCGAGAAGACCAGCCAGGTGGAGAACTTCACCCGGTCGGCCACGGCACCGCTGATGAGCGCGACCGTGATGACGGCGAAGGTCAGCTGGAAGCCGACGAACGCGAGCTCGGGGATGTTCCCGTAGCCCTCGTAGCCGAAGGGGTTGATGATCGCGTCGGTGTTGGCGAGGCCGAACTTCTCGAAGGGGTTGGCGATGATCCCGGCGACGTTCTCGCTGCCGAACGACATCGAGTAGCCGTACAGGACGTAGATGATGCCCACGACGCCCATGGCGCCGAAGGACATCATCATCATGTTGAGGACCGACTTGGTCCGCGTCATGCCGCCGTAGAACAGGGCCAGGCCGGGGACCGTCATGAGGAGGACGAGGGAGGAACAGAGGATCAGGAACGCCGTGGACGCGTAGTCGACCGTCTCCGCTGCCTCCGCCAGGGGCATCAGTGGTGTGCTCATGGCGACAACGATCACCGGCGGGGGTTTCGCCGCCCGCGTGGTTGTGTTTCCGGGAGGTTGCATCGCGACGCCGGGTGTAAGCATCCGGTTTCGTCACCCCGCCGGTCCCGCATGGTGAGACCCGGTGACCGTGGGACGGTACGGACAAGGCACCGCCCGCACCCCTGCCTGCTGGGTGTCGGCGGACGGCACCCGGTATGCCGGTCACGTCGCGTTCGCGCACGCGCTGCGCGCGTCGCGCTGGTGGCTGCGCCCCGCCGGTGTCGTGCTCCTGCTCAGTCCAGGATGGCGTCGACGAAGGCCTCGGGGTCGAACGGCGCCAGGTCGTCGGGGCCCTCGCCGAGCCCGACGAGCTTGACGGGCACGCCGAGCTCGCGCTGGACCGCGACGACGATGCCGCCCTTGGCGGTGCCGTCGAGCTTGGTGAGGACGATGCCGGTGATGCCGACGACCTGCGAGAAGACCTCGGCCTGGCGCATGCCGTTCTGGCCGGTGGTGGCGTCGAGCACGAGGAGGACCTCGTCGACGGGGCTCTGCTTCTCGATGACCCGCTTGACCTTGCCGAGCTCGTCCATGAGCCCGACCTTGTTCTGGAGGCGGCCGGCGGTGTCGATGAGCACGACGTCGGCCTCCATCTCGGCGGCGGCCCGGACGGCGTCGAAGGCGACGGCGGCGGGGTCGGCCCCGTCGCGGTCGGAGCGGATCGTCGGCACGCCGACTCGCTCGCCCCAGGTCTGCAGCTGGTCGGCGGCAGCGGCGCGGAAGGTGTCGGCCGCGCCGAGCACGACGTCCTTGTCCTCGGCGACGAGCACGCGGGCCAGCTTGCCGACCGTGGTGGTCTTGCCGGTGCCGTTGACCCCGACGACGAGCACGCACGCGGGGCGGCCGTCGACCCGCGAGGACACGATGGTGCGGTCCATCGACGGGTCCACGAGCGTGAGTAGCTCGGAGCGCAGCCAGCCGCGCACGGTGGCCTCGTCGGTGCTGCCCTCGACGGCGACCTTGGTGCGCAGCCGGTCGACGAGCTCGGTGGTGGCGGCGACGCCCAGGTCGGCGGCCAGCAGGGTGTCCTCGACCTCCTCCCACGCGGCCTCGTCGAGCTTCCCGCCGGAGAGCAGTGCCAGGAGCCCCTTGCCCAGGGCGGAGTTGGAGCGGGCCAGACGGGCGCGGAGGCGACGCAGCCGCCCGGCCGGGGCCTCGGGACGCTCCACCGTGGGGGTGGGCGCGGGCTCCGGCGGGACGGCCTCCAGCTCGGGCTCGACCTCGACGTCGGCCGGGTGCTCGAGCGTGCCGATGGCACCCTCCGGAGCAGCGTCCACGTCGACGGCGGGGCCGCCGGGCGTGCTGCTCGGGGGGGTCGGGGGCAGCTCCTGGGTGGTGCTCCCGCCGCGCCCTCGCAGCAGCCCGAGGGCGATGCCCCCGAGGACGACGAAGATGCCGAGGGCGACGGCGAGGTACTCCCACAGGGTGTCGATGGCGCTCACCCGCTCATCCTCGCAGCCGCGCTCGGCGCGCCCAAACCGGCGCGAACGGCATCCGGGCCACCTGCCCCCGGCTCAGAAGATGCGGACCCGGTCCTCCGGCGCGACCCACATGCCGTCGCCCTCGGTGACGCCGAACGCCTCGTGGAACTCCTCGAGGTTGCGGGCGGCGTTGGCCCGCAGGTCCATCGGGCTGTGCGGGTCGACGACGAGCAGGCGCTCGGCCTCCTCGCGCCGCGCCACCCCGCGCCACACCTGGGCCCACCCCATGAAGAAGCGCTGCTCCCCGGTGAGACCGTCGATGACGGGAGCCGGCTCGTCGCCGAGCGAGATGAGGTAGGCGGAGTGACCGATCGTCAGGCCGCCGAGGTCGCCGATGTTCTCGCCGACCGTGAGCGCACCGTTGACCTTCGTGCCGGGGGCGTCGCGGCTCTCGAGCACCCCGAACTGCGCGATGAGCGCGTCGGCGAGCGCCTGGAACGCGGCGCGGTCCTCGTCGGTCCACCAGTTCCTCAGCGTGCCGGTGCCGTCGAACTGCGAGCCCTTGTCATCGAACCCGTGGCCGATCTCGTGGCCGATGACCGCGCCGATGCCGCCGTAGTTGGCGGCGTCGTCGGCGTCGACGTCGAAGAACGGCGGCTGGAGGATCGCGGCCGGGAAGACGATCTCGTTCAGGCCCGGGTTGTAGTAGGCGTTGACGGTCTGCGGCGTCATGAACCACTCGCCGCGGTCCACCGGGGCGCCGATCTTCGCCAGCTGGCGGTCGACCTCGAACGCCACGGCGCGGCGGACGTTGCCGAGCAGGTCCCCCGGCACGATCTCGAGCGCGGAGTAGTCGCGCCACGTGTCGGGATACCCGATCTTCTGGGTGAACCGCTCGAGCTTGTCCAGCGCCTCGCGGCGGGTGTCGTCGCCGAGCCAGGGGCGCGTCGACAGGCTCTTCTCGAATGCCGCGACGAGGTGGTCGACGAGCTCGACCATGCGCTCCTTGGACCGTGGCGGGAAGTGCCGCTCGACGTAGAGCTGCCCGACGGCCTCGCCGAGCACCTCCTCGACGAGCGAGACGCCGCGCTTCCAGCGGTCCCGCATCTGCGGGACGCCGGAGAGGGTGCGGCCGTAGAAGTCGAAGTTCTCCTCGACCAGGGCCGAGGTCAGGTAGGGCGCGTGGTTGTGCACGACGTGCCACGCGAGCCAGTCGCGCCACGTGCCGACCGGCTGCTCGGCGAGCAGGGTGGCCACCGAGCGGAGGTGGTCGGGCTGGCGCACGACGACGGCGTCGAAGGCCGGGCCGGAGGCGTCCAGGCCGGCCGCGAAGGCGTCCCACGCGACGCCGGGGGCGGCCTGCGCGAGGCCGTCACGGTCGACCAGGGTGTAGGTGTTGACCGGGTCCCGGTTGGCCACGTTGTCCCAGTGGCCCGCGGCGATCCGGGTCTCGAGGCCCATGACGCGCTGCGCGGCCCCGGCGGGGTCCTCCCAGCCGGCCAGGGCCAGCATCCGCTCGACGTGAGCGACGTATGCCGTGCGCGTCGCCTCGTGCGTGTCGTCGCGGTAGTAGCTCTCGTCGGGCAGGCCGAGACCGGCCTGCTCGAGGTAGACCAGGTAGCGGCTGGGGTCGCGCGAGTCGGTGTTGACGAACGGGATGACGAACCCCATGACGCCGGCCCGCGTGAAGCGCCCCGTGGCCGCCACGACGTCGTCGGCGGACTCGAGCGCACGGACGGCCGCGAGGTCCTCGTCGAGGGGCGTGGTGCCCTGTGCCTCGACGGCCTCCTCGTCCATGAACGACGCGTAGAGGTCGCCGACCTTGGCGGCGACCGAGGCGGGCTCGGGCGACCCGGCGGCGACCTCCTCGATGATCTCGCGGACGTGGGCCTCGGCGGCCTCGCGGAGCTGGTCGAAGGTGCCGTAGCGGCCGCGGTCCTCGGGAATCGGCGTCGCGGCGACCCAGCGCCCGTTGACGTGGGCGAACAGGTCGTCCTGCGGGCGGGCGTCGGGGTCGACCGAGCTGATGTCGATGCCGGATCTCACGGGTGGATCTCCTCGGGGCTGTCGGGGACGGCCCATCGAACCACACCCGCCCGTGTCGCCCACGGGGTCGCGACCCACAGCGCCACGCGACGGCGACGGGTGTCGCCGCAGGGGTGGGAGCGCTCAGCCGCTCGCGGCGACCGGCTCGTCGAGCCGGGCCTCGGCGCTGGCGGGCCCCTGGTCGTCACGCTCGCCGCGACCGAGCGACAGCTGGCGCTCGCGGAGCGAGCCCTGGCGCTCGCGGAGCGAGCCCACGATGTCCTCGCCGCGCTCGGAGAGGACGTCGCGGCCCTGGCGACGCGCGGGCACGGCGACGAGCGCCACGACCGCGAGGGCGAGGGCGACGCAGAACAGCATGCCGAGCACGACGGTGACCATGGGCCCAAGGGTCCCAGAGGCGGGACGGGGCGACCAAATCGGTGGACCGCAACTAGGGTGATCCCCGTGACAGCCGCCGCCCCCGGCGCGGACGGGGCGACGACGCGCCGTCGCCGCCGGCTCCCCCTCTTCACCGAGGTGATCATCGCGCTCGCCGCGGTCGCCCTCGTCCAGGGCTTCCTCGTCAAGCCGTTCGGCGTGCCGTCGCAGTCGATGGAGGAGACGCTGAGGATCGGTGACCGCATCGTCGTCAACCGGCTCGACGACACCG
>DATITJ010000549.1:0-3788 GCA_035467935.1 Ornithinibacter sp. | reverse complement strand
GGGCAGCGTCTGCCTCGTGACCGGCGGGGCCGGCACCATCGGCTCAACGATCGTCGACCAGCTCCTCGAGGCCGGAGCGGCCGAGGTGAGGGTCCTGGACAACTTCGTCCGGGGCCGCACCGAGAACCTCACCGGGGCCATGGAGTCCGGTCGGGTCGAGGTCATCAAGGGCGACATCCGCGACCGGGATGCCGTGCGCGAGGCCACCACCGGCTCCGACGTGGTGTTCCACCAGGCGGCCATCCGCATCACGCAGTGTGCCGAGGAGCCCCGGCTCGCCCTGGAGGTGATGGCCGACGGGACGTTCAACGTCCTCGAGGCCGCGGTCGCCGCCGGGGTGCGGAAGGTGGTGGCCGCGTCGTCGGCGTCCGTCTACGGCCTCGCGACGGAGTTCCCCACCCCTGAGACCCAGCACCCGTGGGCCAACGACACCTTCTACGGCGCCGGGAAGGTCTTCAACGAGGGCATGCTCCGCAGCTTCCACGCGATGCACGGGCTCGACTACGTGGCCCTGCGGTACTTCAACGTCTACGGACCCCGCATGGACGTCCACGGGCTCTACACCGAGGTGCTCATCCGGTGGATGGACCGCATCGCGGCCGGCGAGGCGCCCCTCATCCTCGGGGACGGGCGCCAGACCATGGACTTCGTCTTCACCACGGACATCGCCCGCGCCAACCTCCTGGCCGCCGAGTCCGAGGTGACCGACGCCGTGTTCAACATCGGCAGCAACACCGAGACGAGCCTGCTCGGACTGGCGCAGGCCCTCCTGGACGTCATGGACAGCAGCCTGGCCGTGGAGTTCGGCCCGCCCCGCGCGGTCAACGGTGTGACGCGCCGACTCGCGTCCGTGGAGGCGGCCCGAGAACGACTGGGCTGGACGCCGTCCGTCGACCTCGAGACCGGGCTGCGCCTGCTCGTCGACTGGTGGCGCACGGAGCGGGGTGTCGGATGATCCCCGTGATGAAGCCCTGGCTGGGCGAGGAGGAGGCGGCTGCGGCCGCCGAGGCCGTGCGCTCGGGGTGGGTCGCCCAGGGCCCCCGCGTCGCCGAGTTCGAGACGCGCTTCGCCGAACGGGTGGGCGCGCCCCACGCCGTGGCCGTCTCGTCGTGCACCACCGCCCTGCATCTCTCGCTCCACCTCCTCGGCATCGGCCGCGGGGACGAAGTGGTCGTGCCGTCGTTCTCGTTCATCGCGACCGCCAACGCCGCGGTCTACGTGGGGGCCACGCCCGTCTTCGCCGACGTCGAGGCCGAGGACGGGAACCTCAGCGTGCGCACCGTGGAACCGGTGCTGACGGAGCGCACGCGTGCCGTCGTGGTGGTCCACCAGGGTGGGATGCCGGCCGACGTCGAGCCGTTGCGGCGGCTGTGCGCGCGGCGCGAGGTCGCCCTCGTGGAGGATGCCGCGTGCGCGGCCGGGTCCACCTACCGCGGCCGTCCGGTCGGTGCCGGGGCCGCGATGGCCGCCTGGTCCTTCCATCCGCGCAAGCTCCTCACCACCGGCGAGGGCGGCATGCTCACGACGTCCGATCCGGAGATCGCCGCTCGGGCACGCCGGTTGCGCGAGCACGGCATGAACATCAGTGCGGCGGACCGTCACCAGAGCCGTCAGCCGGTCATCGAGAGCTACCTCGAGGTCGGCTTCAACTTCCGCATGACCGACATCCAGGCAGCAGTCGGCCTGGTGCAGCTCGACAAGCTCGACGCGATGGTGCGCAGACGGCGCGACCTCGCCGCCCGCTACCACGAACTGCTCGCCGGGGTGCCCGGTCTGCGGGCCGTCCGCGACCCGGACCACGGGGAGTCGAACTACCAGTCCTTCTGGGTCGAGCTGGATGCCGGGTTCCCCCTGGGTCGCAACGCCCTGCTGCGGTCCCTGGCCGAGGACGGGGTGTCGGCGCGCGCCGGGATCATGGCCGCACACCGCCAGCCGGCCTACGACGGTCACCCGCACGGTGACCTGTCCACGACCGAGCGACTGACCGACGGCACCCTGATCCTCCCGCTCTTCCACTCCATGACCGAGCAGGAGCAGGACACCGTGGTGGCTGCCGTGCGCCGGGCGGCCGGCATCCGGGTGGCGTCGTGAGCCCCCGGCCCGTCGTCATCGTCGGGGCCGGCGGGTTCGCCCGTGAGGCCGCCGAGACGGTGCGCGCCATCCACGCCCACGACGGGTCGGTGGAGCTGCTCGGGTTCCTCGACGACGACCCGGGGCTGCACGGGCACCACGTGGTGGGCGCGCCCGTGCTCGGCCCCGTGGAGCAGGTGGCCGACCACCCGGACGCCGGTGTCGTCGTCGCCGTCGGGCGACCTGACGCGTACACCGTCCGCCGCGACATCGTCGCCCGCCTCGGCCTCGCACCCCACCGGTACGCCACGCTGGTCCACCCCGGCTCCAGTGTCGGCGACAGCTGCCTGGTCGGAGCCGGGACCGTCGTGCTGGCCCACGTGACCATGACCGCGGACGTCACCGTCGGTGAGCACGTCATGGTCATGCCCCAGGTCGTGCTCACCCACGACGTCCGGGTGGACGACCACGCCACGCTCGCCTCCGGCATCCGGCTCGGTGGCGCCGTGCACGTGGGCGTGGGTGCCTACCTGGGCAGCGGCGTCCTGGTGCGGGAGGGGTGTCGCATCGGCTCCTGGAGCCTCATCGGCATGGGATCCACCGTGACGACCGACGTGCCTGACGAGCGGGTGTGGTTCGGGTCGCCGGCGCGGGACGTGCGCCGGGCCCCGCTCCCCTGGCCCGCGACCGGTCCCATCAACAACCATTCACCCCTACGTCCAGAGAGAGTCACGCCGTGAACGCCGTCCCGCTCGTCGACCTGTCCGTCCAGCACACCCAGATCGCCGAGGAGGTGCACTCGGGTTTCGAGGAGGTGCTCGCCGCGGGTGACTTCATCGGCGGCAAGGCGGTGACGGCGTTCGAGCAGGAGTACGCCGAGTTCGTGGGTGCCCGCTTCTGCGTCGGTGTCGGGAACGGCACCGACGCCCTGGAGATGTGCCTGCGTGCCGTCGGGGTCGGCCCCGGCGACGAGGTGGTCCTGCCGGCCAACACGTTCATCGCCACCGCGGAGGCGGTGGTGCGCGCCGGTGCCCGCCCGGTGTTCGTCGACGTCGACCCCGATGCCCTTCTCCTGGACCCCGACAAGGTGGAGGAGGCCGTGACGAGCCGGACCCGCGCCGTCATCCCCGTCGACCTGTTCGGCCAGGTCGCGCCCTTCGAGCAGCTCCCGTCATCACTGGCCGAGCGCGGACTCGCGGTGGTCGAGGACGGCGCGCAGTCCCAGGGTGCCACCCGGTTCGGTCGCTCCGCCGGCACGTTCGGCCGCCTGACGGCGACGAGCTTCTACCCCGGGAAGAACCTCGGGGCGTACGGCGACGGCGGCGCGGTCGTGACCGACGACGAGGACCTCGCGCAGCACGTCCGCCTCATGGGGGCACACGGCAGCCCGGCGAAGTACATCCACGACCGGTTCGGGTTCAACTCCCGGCTCGACACGCTGCAGGCCGTCGTCCTGCGCGCGAAGCTGCGCCGGCTCCCGCAGTGGAACGAGCAGCGAAGGGAGGCGGCAACCCGCTACGACCGGCTGCTCGCCGACCTCCCGGGGGTGCGCCTGCCGACGACACTGCCGGGGAACGTGCACGTGTGGCACCTCTACGTCGTGCGCGTCCCGCGGCGGGACCACGTCCTGCGCTTCCTGCAGTCCGAAGGGATCGGGGCCGGAGTGCACTATCCCGTGCCCGTCCACCTCACGCCCGCCATGGCCCGGTCGAGTCACG
>DATITJ010000548.1:0-6017 GCA_035467935.1 Ornithinibacter sp. | reverse complement strand
CTGCGTGCGCTCCGAGGTCGAGCACAGCACCTCGTCGATGCCGTAGCCGTGCTCGACGAGCCAGTGGCCCGCGGCCGCGGCGTCGCGGCGACCTCGCCCCCTGAGCTCGCGCTCGTGGTCGTCGTCCCGGCCCTGCTGCTTGGCCTTCGCGTGGCGGAGGAGGACGAGGGTGCGGTCCTGGGCTGCACGGGTCATACCCCGATCATGCACCCGTTCCCGGGCCGATGTCCCGGCCCAACCCTGTGGTGTGCGTGACCCCCCCGAGAGGTCGGTGCCGTGGCGCGGAGGCGGTCTCGCCCCCGGCGAGAGGGACCCCCAGGTCCGCGGTCGACGACAACCTCGGCGCCCTGCCCGCCGACCAGGTCCCGCAGCAGGTCAGGGCCTCCCGACGTGGGGGCTTCCGGGGTGAGGTGACCCTCAGGCGCGGGCAGCGGCCTCGTCGACGTCCGACGCAGCCGGGGCGGAGGTGCGGATGAGGTGGTCGAACGCCGACAGCGCCGCGCCCGCGCCGGCGCCGGCGGCCGCGACGATCTGCTTCCACGGCGCGGTGGTGCAGTCGCCCGCCGCGAGGACACCCGCGATGCCGGTCGCACCGCGCGCGTCGACGACGACCTCACCGTGCGGGGTCATCTCCACGACCCCGTCGAGCCACTCGGTGTTGGGCAGCAGCCCGATCTGCACGAACACGCCCTCGACCGGCAGCACCAGTGCCTCGCCACCCGCGCGCGGCGCGTGCCGCAGGCCGACGACCCGAGAGCCGTCGCCGAGGACCTCGGTCGTGGCGGTGCCGAGCAGCACGTCGACGTTGCCGAGGCTGCGCACCTTGCGCTGGAGGACGTCGTCGGCCTTGAGCTCGTCGGCGAACTCGACGAGCGAGACGTGATCGACGATGCCGGCGAGGTCGATCGCGGCCTCGACGCCGGAGTTGCCGCCACCGACCACGGCGACGCGCCTGCCGGCGAACAGGGGGCCGTCGCAGTGCGGGCAGAACGTGACGCCGCGGTTGCGGTGCGCCTCCTCGCCGGGCACGTCGAGCGTGCGCCAGCGGGCGCCGCTCGCGATGACGACCGCGCGGGCGCGGAGCACCGCGCCGGACGCGAGGTGGACCTCGTGCAGCCCGCCGACCTCGGATGCCGGCACGAGCCGCTGCGCGAGCTGGTCGGTCACGACCTCGACGCCGAGCCGGCGCACCTGGCGCTCGAGGTCGCCCGCCATGCGCGGACCCTCGGTGTGCTCGACGGACGGGTAGTTCTCGATGGCCATGGTGTCGAGGAGCTGTCCGCCGAAGCGCTCGGCGAGCAGGCCGGTGCGGATGCCCTTGCGCGCGGTGTAGATCGCGGCGGATGCGCCCGCGGGACCGCCGCCGACGACGAGCACCTCGAAGGGCTCGAGCGTCCCGAGCCGGTCCGCGTCGCGCACGGCCGCCCCCTCGTCGAGCCGGGTCACGACCTCCTCGAGGGTCATCCGGCCCTGGCCGAAGAGCTCGCCGTTGCGGAAGACCATCGGCACGGAGAGCACGCCGCGCTCCTCGACCTCCTCGGGGAAGACAGCACCGTCGATCGCGGCGTGGCTGATGCCCGGGTTGAGGATGCTCATGAGGTTGAGGGCCTGCACGACGTCCGGACAGTTCTGGCACGACTGGCTGAAGTACGTCTCGAACCGGTGCTCGCCGGTGAGGCCGCGCACGGCATCCAGCAGCTCCGCCGCCGCGGTCGACGGGTGCCCGCCGACCTGGAGCAGCGCGAGCACCAGCGAGGTGAACTCGTGGCCGAGCGGCATCCCGGCGAACGAGACCTCGACCTCGGTGCCGACCCGCACCACGCGGAACGAGGGACGCCGTGGGGCGTCCCCCGTCCGCACGTGGGTGACCCGCCCGCCGGACAGTGCCGCGACCTCGTCGAGGAGGTCGGCGAGCTGACCTGAAGCCGTGGAGCCGTCGAGGCTGCTGACGACCTCGACGGGCTGCAGGACCTTGGTCAGGTAGCTCGAGAGCTGCTGTGCGAGAGCGGGATCGAGCATGGGATCAGATCTTTCCCACGAGGTCGAGCGACGGGGCGAGGGTGTCCTCACCCTCCTCCCACTTGGCGGGGCAGACCTCGCCCGGGTGGTTGCGCACGTACTGTGCGGCCTTGACCTTGCGGAGCAGCTCGGCGGCGTTGCGGCCGATGCCCTCCGCGGTGACCTCGTGGAACTGGATGACGCCGTCGGGGTCGACGAGGAAGGTGCCGCGGTCGGCCAGGCCCTCGCCCTTGCGCAGGATCTTGAAGTTCCTCGAGATGCGCTGGGTCGGGTCGCCGACCATCGGGTAGGTCACCTTGCGGATGGTGTCCGAGGCCTCGTGCCACGCCTTGTGGGTGAAGTGCGTGTCGGTGGAGACGGAGTAGACCTCGACGCCGAGGGCCTTGAGCTCCTCGTAGTGGTCGGCCAGGTCACCGAGCTCGGTGGGGCAGACGAAGGTGAAGTCGGCGGGGTAGAAGAAGAAGATCGCCCACTTGCCCTCGATGTCGTGCGAGGACACCGGGACGAACGAGCCGTTGACGAAGGCCGTGGCCTCGAAGGGCTTCACGGTCGTGTTGACGAGGGACATGCAGGGTCATTGCTCCTTGGTCGGGTGCGGGGGCACTCCAGGGGGCGCCGTCGTTGCCGCCATCCGATCTGGAGTGGTTCAAGACTACCGGTTGACCGGGCGGCCCCCGACCCCGGGGTTCCGCACCCGCGGAACGCTTGCCGCCCAGCGGGTTCCGGACTATGACCCCCATCTCACCGACCGGGCACATCGAGGGTGGCGCACTGACCCCCGAGTGACCAATCGGTCGATCCGGGGCCGGGCGCCCTGTCCCCCCAGTGACCGATTGGTCGATGTCGGGACGGGCGGGGGCGGGAGGGTTCGGCGCGAGTCAGGACTGGCCGAGGCGCTCCAGGATGATCGCGCGGGCGGCTCCGGCGTCGGCCTGGCCCTTCATCTCGCGCATGACCTGGCCGATGAGCGCTCCCACGGCGGCGACCTTGCCGTCGCGGATCTTGTCGGCGACATCGGGGTTGGCCGCGATGACGGCGTCGACCGCCGTCTCGAGCGCCCCGGTGTCCTGCACGAGCTCGAGCCCTCGGGCGTCGGCGACCTCGGTCGGCGTGCCCTCGCCGGAGAGCACGCCCTCCCACGCCTGCCGGGCCATCGAGTCGTTGAGCCGACCCGAGGTCACGAGACCCTCGAGCTCCACGACGGATGCCGGTCCGACACCCAGCCCCGCGGCATACGTCGGCACGTCCTGGCCCTCGTCGTTGGCGCGGCGCGCGACCTCACCCGACCACCACTTGCGCGCCCCCGCCGGTGAGGCCCCCGCGGCGACGGTCTCCTCGACGAGCTCGACCAGGCCGGCGTTGACGACGTCGCGCATCTCGAGATCGGCGAAGCCCCAGTCGGCCTGGAGCCGCTTGCGACGCGCCACGGGCGGCTCGGGCAGTGTGCCCCGCAGCTCGTCGACGCTCTCACGCGACGGCGCGACCGGCACGAGGTCGGGCTCCGGGAAGTAGCGGTAGTCGTCGGCGTCGGACTTCACGCGGCCCGACGTCGTGACGCCCGTGTCCTCGTGCCAGTGTCGGGTCTCCTGCACGATCGTGCCGCCGGAGGACAGCACAGCCGCGTGGCGCCCCACCTCGTAGCGCACCGCCCGCTCGACCGAGCGCAGGGAGTTGACGTTCTTGGTCTCCGAGCGAGTGCCGAACACCGAGGCGTCCTTGCGCATGAGCGAGAGGTTGACGTCGCAGCGCATCGAGCCCTGCTCCATCCGCACGTCGGACACGTCGAGCGCCTTGAGCAGGTCACGCAGCGTCGCGACGTAGGCGCGCGCGATCTCCGGGGCCCGCTCGCCCGCACCCGTCATCGGCTTCGTGACGATCTCGATGAGCGGGATGCCGGCGCGGTTGTAGTCGACGAGGCTGTGCGTCGCGCCGTGGATGCGACCGGTCGAGCCGCCGACGTGCAGCGACTTGCCGGTGTCCTCCTCCATGTGCGCGCGCTCGACCTCGACGCGGTAGACCGTGCCGTCGTCGAGCTCGACGTCGAGGAACCCGTCGAAGGCGATGGGCTCGTCGTACTGCGAGGTCTGGAAGTTCTTCGGCATGTCGGGGTAGAAGTAGTTCTTCCGCGCGAAGCGGCACCACTGCGCGATCTCGCAGTTGAGCACGAGCCCGATCCGGATCGCCGACTCCACGGCCTTGACGTTGACGACCGGCAGCGCGCCGGGCAGGCCGAGGCAGACCGGGCAGGTCTGGGTGTTCGGGTCGGCGCCGAACTCGGTCGGGCAGCCGCAGAACATCTTCGTGGCGGTGTTGAGCTCGACGTGCACCTCGAGCCCCATGACCGGGTCGAACGCCGCGATCGCGTCGTCGAACGGCAGGGTCGGCTCGGCATGTACCTGGGTCGTCATCGCTCAGGCCTCCTTCGTCGTCGGGCCGGTCGGTGCGGGGGTGCCCGTCAGCGCGGGCGCGCGGTCGAGGAGCGCCCCGCCCCACGCGGCGGTGAGCCGCGCCTCGAGCGCCGCGCCCACGGCATACAGGCGGTGGTCCTGCATGGCGGGCGCGAGGATCTGGAAGCCGGCCGGCAGGCCGTCCTCCTCCGCGAGGCCACTCGGCACCGACATGCCGGGGATGCCGGCGAGGTTGGCCGGGATCGTCGCGATGTCGTTGAGGTACATCGCCATCGGGTCGTCGAGCTTGTCGCCGAGCCTGAAGGCCGTGGTCGGTGCCGTGGGGGTGACGAGCACGTCGGCCTTCCCGAAGGCCGCGGTGAAGTCGTCGGCGATGAGTCGGCGGACCTTCTGGGCCGACCCGTAGTAGGCGTCGTAGTAGCCGCTGGAGAGGGCGTAGGTGCCGAGGATGATGCGGCGCTTGACCTCGTCCCCGAAGCCGGCGTCGCGGGTGGCCGCCATGACCTGCTCGGCGCTGGGCTCGTCGACGCCGTCGGGGGCGACGCGCAGGCCGTAGCGCATGGCGTCGAACTTGGCGAGGTTGCTCGACGCCTCGCTCGGGAGGATGAGGTAGTAGGCCGCGAGCGCGTAGGTGAAGCTCGGGCAGGAGACCTCGACGACCTCGGCACCGGCGTCGACGAGGTGCTGCACGGCCTCGTCGAAACGGGTCTGCACGCCGGCCTGGAAGCCCTCGCCGGTGAGCTCGCGGACGATGCCGATCCGCAGGCCCGTGACGTCGGCCCGGCGGGCCGCCTCGACCACGGGCGGCACGGGGGCGTCGATCGACGTGGAGTCCATGGGGTCGTGGCCCGCGATGACCGCGTGGAGCAGGGCGGCGTCGAGCACGGTGCGCGTGCACGGGCCGGCCTGGTCGAGCGAGGACGCGAGGGCGACGAGGCCGTAGCGCGAGACACCGCCGTACGTCGGCTTGGTTCCGACCGTGCCGGTGACGGCCGCGGGCTGGCGGATCGAGCCACCGGTGTCGGTGCCGATCGCGAGCGGGGCCTGGAACGACGCGACGACCGAGGACGACCCGCCGCCGGAGCCGCCGGGGATGCGCTCGAGGTCCCACGGGTTGTGGCTCGGGCCGTAGGCGCTGTGCTCGGTGGAGGAGCCCATCGCGAACTCGTCCATGTTGGTCTTGCCGAGGATCGGCATGCCGGCCCCGCGCAGGCGGGTCACGAGCGTCGCGTCGTAGGGCGGCACCCAGCCCTCGAGGATCCGCGAGCCGCACGTCGTCGGCAGGCCGCGCGTCGTCATGACGTCCTTGACCGCGATCGGCACGCCGGCGAGCGCGTGGAGCGAGTCCCCCGCTGCCCGGCGGCGGTCGACGGCGTCGGCCTGGGCCAGGGCGCCCCCGGCGTCGACGTGGAGGTAGGAGTGCACGTCGCCGTCGACGGCAGCGGTGCGGTCGAGGTGGGCCTGGGCCACCTCGCGGGCCGACACGCTCCCCTGGGCGAGGAGGGCGGCGAGGTCGGCGGCGGTGGACCGCGTCAGGTCGGTGGTCACGTCGTGGCTTCCTGTGGGTGCGGGGCCGGGTGGTGGGGTTCG
>DATITJ010000547.1:0-6458 GCA_035467935.1 Ornithinibacter sp. | reverse complement strand
CCCAGCCGCAGCGAGACCAAGGCGATGATCGTCAGGACGGCGCGCACCCACGGGGTCGACCCCGAGCTCGCCCTGGCCATCGCCTACCAGGAGTCCGGCTGGAACCAGCGCGCCGTGTCGCCGGCCAACGCCGTCGGCACCATGCAGGTGATCCCGGCCGCCGGCGACTGGGCGTCCTCACTGGTGGGACGCCGTCTCGACCTGCTCAGGACCCAGGACAACATCACCGCCGGGGTCGTCATGCTGCGGGCCCTCGGACGCTCGACCGACAGCATGGAGGACGCCGTCGCGGCGTACTACCAGGGCCTCGGCGCGCTGCAGCAGCACGGGATGTACCGCGACACCGAGCTGTACGTCCGCAACGTCATGGCCCTGCGCAGCACCATGTGACATCGCGGTGACCACGGACGGAGAGTGACGGTCTCGTGCCCGGGACTACGTACACTCGTGCGGTGTCATCCACCGGCGACGCGCTCATCGGGCGCACCCTCGACGGCCGCTACCGCGTGGTCCGTCGCATCGCCGACGGCGGAATGGCCACGGTCTACCTCGGCGTCGACGAGCGGCTCGACCGGGAGGTCGCGCTCAAGGTCATGCGTCCGCACCTCGTCCACGACGAGAGCTTCGTCACCCGCTTCCGGCGCGAGGCGCGCTCCGCGGCATCCCTGTCGCACCCCAACGTCGTCGCGGTCTACGACCAGGGCGAGGACGACGGCACCGTCTTCCTCGCCATGGAGTACGTCCCGGGGCTGACCCTGCGCGAGGTGCTGCACGAGGAGGGGCCGCTGAGCCCGCGAGCCGCGCTCGACCTGCTCGAGCCGTTGCTCCTCGCGCTCGCCGAGGCCCACGCCAAGGGCCTGATCCACCGCGACGTCAAGCCCGAGAACGTCATCATCAACGACAACGGCACCGTCAAGGTCGCCGACTTCGGGCTCGCCCGGGCCGTGTCGAGCCAGACCGTGACGAGCACGTCGGGGCTCCTCCTCGGCACCGTCGCCTACCTCTCCCCCGAGCAGGTCGAGCGCGGGATCGCCGACGCCCGCTCCGACGTCTACGCCGCGGGTCTGGTGCTCTTCGAGATGCTCACCGGCGGCAAGGCGTTCACCGGTGACACCCCCATCCACGTCGCCTACCAGCACGTGCACGGGGGCGTCCCCGTGCCGTCCGAGCGGGTGGCCGGCCTGCCGCCGGCGCTCGACGACCTCGTGGCCGTGGCGACCGCCCGCGACCCCGACGAGCGCCCGACCGACGCCGCCGCCTTCCTCGACCTCGTGCGCCGCACCCGCGCGACCCTGAACCCGACCGCTCTGGACGCACGCCCGGCCGGTGCCGCGGCCGCGGCCGCCGCCTCGATGCCCACGGCCACCACCGCCTTCCCGGTGCGCTCCACACGGGCCGCGCTGGCCGCAGGGGCCGGCGGCGGCGTCGCCACCCGGGCGCGCTCCGAGCACACGACCGCCATGACGGTGCCGCCCGAGCCGCTGGAGGGTGTCGTCGTCGCGGGTGGGGGCGCTCGGAGCCCGCGTCGCTGGTGGCCCGCCATCGTCGCCTCGGCCCTGGTCGCCGCGCTGACCGCGTGGTTCTTCATCGTCGGCCCGGGCGCCGTGGCCACCGTGCCCAGCGTCCAGGGCCGGGCCCAGGCCGAGGCGGTCGCCGCCGTGCGCACGGCATCCCTGGACCCGAAGGTCACCGAGGCGTTCGACGAGACGGTGCCCACGGGCACCGTCGTGTCCGTCGCCCCCGGCCCGGGCACCGAGGTGCGCCGGGGCACCGACGTCGCCCTCGTCGTCTCCAAGGGCCCGGAGCGGTATGCCGTGCCCCCGGTCGTCGGCATGACCGTCGCCGAGGCCACCGCCCGGATCGAGGGCGTCAACCTCAAGGTCGGGAAGGTCACCGAGGCGTTCGACGAGAAGACCCCGGACGGGCAGGTCGTCTCGGCCACACCGGGCCCGGGCGCCGACCTCAAGAAGGGTGCCGCCGTCGCCATGACGGTGAGCAAGGGCCGCAGGCCGATCGAGGTGCCGGACTTCACCGGCAAGAGCGCCGAGACGGCCACGCGCGAGCTGAGCGACCTCGGCCTGGAGGTCGACGCGACCGCACAGGAGAACAGCGACACGGTGCCCAAGGGCCGGGTCGTCAGCCAGAGCCCTCGGGACGGCACCCTCTTCCGCGGCGACACGGTGACGCTCGTCGTCTCCAAGGGCCCCGTGCTCGTCGACGTCCCCGACGTCGTCGGCCAGCAGGTGCAGCAGGCGCGCCGCACGCTCGAGGCCGCCGGCTTCACGGTCGTGATCCGCGAGGCGCTCGGTGGGTTCTTCAACACCGTGCGCCTGCAGGACCCCGCCGGGGGCAAGGCCCCCAAGGGCAGCACCGTCACCCTCACGATCGTCTGACGCGCCGGTGACCGCTCCGTCCGGGGGCGTCGGGACCACCCGGCACGCCCGGCTCGCCACGCTGCTGCTCGTCTCGGTCACCGCCGTCTGGGGCTCGACGTTCTTCCTCATCCGCGACCTCGTCGAGCACGTGCCACCGGCCGACTTCCTCGCCGTGCGCTTCGGCATCGCCACCGTCGTGATGTTCGCGCTCTTCCGGCGCCAGACGATGGCCCTGTCCCGGCGCGACCTGCGGGTCGGGGTCGTGCTCGGCGTGCTCTACGGCGTCGCGCAGGTGCTCCAGACGATGGGGCTGCAGACGACGGACGCCTCGGTGTCGGGCTTCATCACCGGCACCTACGTCGTGCTCACCCCGGTGCTGGGCGCGGTGCTCCTGCGCGACCGGATCGCGCCGGTGACGTGGTTCGCCGTCGCCCTCGCGACCGTGGGGCTGGCCCTGCTCTCGCTCAACGGGTTCGCCGTCGGCATCGGCGAGGCGCTGACCCTGTCGGCGGCGGTGCTGTATGCCGGTCACATCGTCGCGCTCAGCCGGTGGTCGACACCGCGGGCCGCCGTGGGGCTCGCCACCGTCCAGGCGGCCGTCATCACGGTCGTCACGGGCATCGCCGCGGTGCCCGACGGGCTCACCCTGCCCGCCACGCGCGGCCAGTGGGCCTCGCTGCTCTACATGGCGCTCATCGCCGGAGCGCTCGCGCTGTGGGCGCAGACCTGGGCGCAGGCGCACCTCACGGCGACCCGCGCGGCCATCGTCATGGCGCTGGAGCCGGTGTTCGCGGTGTTCTTCGCGGTGCTGTTCGGTGGGGAGAGCCTGACCCGCCGGATGCTCCTGGGCGGGGCGCTGGTCATCTCCGCGATGTACCTCGTCGAGCTCCGGTCCACGCCACGTGACCCGGACGCCACGGCGGCCGACGACCCACCCGTCGAGGCCCTGCACCACGACGTCTGAGGCCGGCTCGGGCGCGGTCCTACGCTGGGCGCGTGGACGACGGCCGTGGCGCGGAGATCTCGCTCAACCGGGCCCTGTGGGCCGTCGTCAACGACCGGTTCACGGATGCCGCCGCCGACGCGATGTGGGCCAGGCCCGAGGCGGTCTGGGGGCTGTTCGCCGTGCCGGAGCGCTCGCTGGGGGTGCTCGGTGACGTGCGCGGGCTCGACGTCGCCGAGCTCGCGTGCGGCACGGCATACGTCTCCGCCTGGCTCGCCCGGGCCGGCGCCCGACCGGTGGCGCTCGACCTGTCGGGCGAGCAGCTCGCCACCGCGCGACGACTGCAGGGCACGCTCGGCCCGGTGTTCCCGCTCGTGCAGGCGGATGCCGAGCACCTCCCCCTGGCGACCGGGTGCGTCGACCTCGTGGTGAGCGAGCACGGCGCGGCGGCGTGGTGCGACCCCGCCCGCTGGCTGCCGGAGGCCGCCCGGGTGCTACGACCCGGCGGGCGGCTCGTGTTCCTCACGAACAGCCACCTGTCGGCGCTGTGCGTGCCGGACGACGGGGGCGTCGCGGGCGATCGGCTGCTGCGGGGGCACCGCGAGGCGTTCCGGGTGCAGTGGGACGGCGGCGGCGTGGAGTTCCACCCGTCGCACGGTGACTGGGTACGGCTGCTGCGTGCGGCGGGCTTCGCCGTCGAGGCGCTGCACGAGGTCTTCGCACCGTCGGGTGGTGGCGACCACCCGTTCTACGAGATCGTCTCGCACGACTGGGCCACCCGGTGGCCGGCCGAGGAGCTCTGGGTCGCGACCCGTGCCTGAGCGGTGGGGCGGGTCCTAGACTCGTGGTGGTCCCCGGGCGGTGGACGTCGGGGTGCGAGCGAGACCCGCGGAGGCGCCATGACCGACTACGTGACCAGGCCGCTGGACCCCTCGACGTGGGACGCCTTCGCCGACCTGGCCGAGCGCCACAACGGCGTGTGGGGCGGGTGCTGGTGCACGTGGTTCCACCCGGCGTGCGCCGAGAAGGGCACGAGCCCTGCGGCGAACCGTGCCCTCAAGGAGCGGCTGGTCCTCGAGGGCAGGGCGCACGCGGCGCTGGTCTTCGACGGGGACGCGGCAGTCGCGTGGTGCCAGTACGGCTCCCCCGGCGAGCTCCCTGCGATCTACCACCTCAAGGAGTACGCCGCGGGCCTGGTGCAGGAGCCCGACGTGCGCATCACGTGCTTCTTCGTCGGGAAGGGCCACCGCCGCAAGGGCGTGTCGGCCGTGGCGCTCCGGGGTGCGCTCGAGCTGATCGCCGCGGCGGGCGGCGGTGTCGTGGAGGGGTATCCACAGGACACGCAGGGCACCACGGTCTCCGCCTCGTTCCTCTACAACGGCACGCGCACGCTGTTCGAGCACGCGGGGTTCGAGTACGAGCGGCCCAAGGGGAAGAACCACTGCGTGATGAGCCGCAGCGTGTCGCCCGTGTAGCCGAGGATGCGGGCGTCCACCGTCAGTTCACTCCGGTTCGGGTGAAGCGATGAGTGCCATGGGCAGCACCGCACGGGACGTCAGGTACGTGCGTTCACACTGATGACCCTGGTCGGTCTCTCCTCGGGGTTCTTCGTCGGGCTCAGCGACGTCGTCGCCGTGCTCACGCTCCTCGATGCCGGCTTCCACGTCGTCGACAGCGACACCGTCGGCCCGGTCGTGGCCATCGGCATCCAGGGCACCGCAACCTTCGTGATCGCAGGGCAACCGTTGTGGTGGCGAGGTGAAGGTTCCGGGTGTCATGTGACCGGACAGGTGAAGGTCCCGGGATCGGGCGGGAAAGTCGGGGCGAGGGGGGTCAGGGGGCGCGGGAGCGCAGCAGCGTGGTCGCGGCGTCGACTGCCGCATCGGTGCCGGCGTCGTCGACGTCGAGGTGCCACACGGCGCGCACCCGACCCGGCCCCACGGCATACGTCCGAACGCCCTGCGCGAGGAGTGCCGTGACGAAGTCCGTTGCCTCCCAGCCGGCCCCACCGACGTTCAGCACGACGATGTTCGTCTGGACCGTCGCCGCGTCGATCGACGCCGGAGCTGCCTCGGCGCACGCGGCGGCGAACCGGCCCGCCCGCGCGTGGTCGTCGGCGAGGCGCTCGACGTGGTGGTCGAGGGCGTGGAGGCCGGCCGCGGCGAGGATGCCGACCTGGCGCATGCCGGCGCCGTAGCGCTTGCGCCACACGCGGGCCTCGGCCATGTGCTCGGCCGAGCCGACGAGCACCGAGCCCACGGGGGCGCCGAGCCCCTTGGACAGGCAGACGCTCACGGTGTCGAACTGCTCGCCGTATGCCGCGAGCGGGACCCCGGAGGCGACGTGGGCGTTCCACAGGCGAGCCCCGTCGAGGTGCATGGCGACGCCCCTGGCCGACGTGGCGGACCGCACCTCGCGGATCGCGTCGAGCGGCTGCACCGTGCCACCGCCGAAGTTGTGCGTGTTCTCGAGCACGACCAACGCGGTCTCGACCTGGTAGGGCCCGACGCCCGTCGTGACGAGCGACATCGGGCCCGCCGGGTCGAGCAGCCCCCGCTCGGCCGGCCACGAGCGGCTGGTGATGCCCGAGAAGGTCGCGGCCGCACCCAGCTCGGCCCGCAGCACGTGCGCCAGCTGGTCGGCGACGAGCTCCTGACCGGGACCGACGTGCAGCCGCACCCCCAGCTGGTTGGCGAGCGACCCGGTGGGTGCGAACAACCCGGCCTCGTGGCCCAGCAGGGCGGCGACGCGCTCCTCCAGGGCCCGGACGGTGGGGTCCTCCCCGAACACGTCGTCGCCCACCTCGGCGTGCACCATGGCCTCCCGCATCGCGGGGGTCGGGCGGGTCAGGGTGTCGGAGAGGAGGTCGGCGGCGTACGAGGTCATCGAGGCGGTCAGTCCTGCGTGAGCATCTCGGCGACGAGGAACGCCAGCTCCAGGCTCTGCTGGTGGTTCAGCCGGGGGTCGCACGCCGACTCGTAGCGCAGGTTGAGGTCGGCGTCGAGGATCTTCTCCGAGCCGCCGAGGCACTCGGTGACGTCGTTGCCGGTGAGCTCGACGTGGATGCCGCCCGGCACCGTGCCGAGGCCGCGGTGCACCTCGAAGAAGCCCTCGACCTCCTCGACGACGTCGTCGAAGTC
>DATITJ010000546.1:0-4700 GCA_035467935.1 Ornithinibacter sp. | reverse complement strand
CAAGACCACCCTCGCCGTGCAGATGGTGCGCAACGCCGTGCGGGTGGGGCGTCATGCCGTCGTGTTCTCGTTCGAGCACCACGCCCAGACGGTGATCCAGCGGCTCATCGCCCTCGAGGCGGCCACAGCGGCCGTGGAGGCCGGGCAGCACCCCGCCGCCGCGGCGGACGTGCACGCGGTGCGGGCCGTCTTCGAGGCCGAGGACCCCGACCGCCGCGGCCTCGCCGACGCCCTCGCGCGGATCCCCCACGGCGCAGACGCGCTCGCCACGGTGCAGGAGTACGCCGGCCGCCTGCACATCCACGAGTCGGAGAGGACGACGACCCCCGACGACGTCGCCGCAGTCGTGTCCGCGGTCACCCAGGAGTCCGGCGAGCCCCCCCTCGTGGTCATCGACTACCTCCAGAAGGTCCCCCTGCACGACCACGTCGGCGACGAGGCCTCCCGGGTCACGGTCGTCACCGAGACGCTCAAGGACATGGCCCTCGAGCTCGAGTGCCCCGTCGTGTGCGTCTCGGCGGCCGACCGCCAGAGCCTCGGCGCGGGCCACCGCATGCGCACGCGCGACCTGCGCGGCTCCTCGGCCCTGGCCTACGAGGCCGACGTCGTGCTCATCCTGTCGAGCAAGGAGAACATCGTCTCGCGCGAGCACCTGGTCTACGACCTCGGCAGCATCAAGCGCTTTCGGCGCTGGGTCGTGCTCACGGTCGAGAAGAACCGCCACGGCATGGGCCAGGTCGAGCTCGAGCTGCAGAAGGACTTCGAGCACGGCCGGTTCCACCCGTACGCCCAGGTCGTCACCGAGCGCCTCATCGAGGAGCGCATCTTCACCACGTGAGCCCGGCCCGGCGGGGATGATGTGCGGATGCCGCCCGCCCGACCCGCCCCCCGTGTTCACGTCACGGTGCTCGAGCGCTGACAATGGCCTCGTGACCACCCGCTCCGTCGCCCTGCTCGGATCCACCGGATCCATCGGCACCCAGGCCCTCGACGTCATCGCCCGCAACCCCGACCGCTTCACCGTGGCGGCCCTGTCGGCCGGGGGGAACGTCGAGCTCGTGGCCCGCCAGGCCGTCGAGCACGCGGTGCCGCTGGTCGCGGTCGCCCGCGGTGCGGCCGACGACGTGCGGGCCGCGATCGCCGCGGCGGCAGCGGGTGCCGGCCGACCGGCATACGCGCCCGACGTCGTCGTGGGAGCGGATGCCGCCACGGTCGCCGCCGGCTGCGGTGCCGACGTCGTCCTCAACGGCATCACCGGGTCGATCGGCCTGCGGCCGACCCTGGCCGCGCTCGGCGCCGGATCGGTGCTCGCGCTGGCCAACAAGGAGTCGCTCATCGTCGGCGGTTCCCTGGTGCGGGCCGCGGCCGGCCCCGACCAGATCGTGCCCGTCGACTCCGAGCACAGCGCGATCGCGCAGAGCCTGCGCGGTGGGCGGGCCAGTGAGGTGAGACGCCTCGTCGTCACCGCGAGCGGAGGACCCTTCCGCGGTCGCAGCCGGGCCGAGCTGGCCGACGTCACGCCCGAGCAGGCACTGGCGCACCCGAACTTCTCGATGGGCCGGGTCATCACCACGAACTCCGCGACCCTGGTCAACAAGGGCCTCGAGGTCATCGAGGCGCACCTGCTCTTCGACGTGCCGTTCGACCGCATCGCCGTCGTCGTGCACCCGCAGCAGCAGATCCACTCGATGGTCGAGTTCCACGACGGCTCGACCATCGCCCAGCTCGGGCCGCCGCGCATGCTCGTGCCGATCGCGCTGGGCCTGTCGTGGCCCGAGCGTCTCGAGGACGTCGACGAGCCGTGCGACTGGACCCGTGCCCAGTCCTGGGAGTTCCACCCGCTCGACGACGAGGCGTTCCCCGCCGTGCGCCTCGCGCGCCGGGTCGGGGAGGCCGGCGGCACGTTCCCGGCCGTCTACAACGCCGCCAACGAGGTGTGCGTCGACGCCTTCCACGAGGGCACGATCCGGTTCACGGACATCGTCGACACCGTCGAGCGCGTCGTCGAGGCGCACACTGGGAGTGATCTCGACGCCTCGAGCGTTGAAGGAGTGCTCGCCGCAGACCGGTGGGCCCGTCGCCGAGCCGCCGAGACCATCGGGGTTCCCAGCGCCGCCGACACCACCGAGGAGGTCCGTTGACCACCATCGCCTTCGTCCTGGGCGTGCTGTTCATGGCGACGGGCGTTGCCGCCTCGATCGCGCTGCACGAGGTCGGGCACCTCGTGCCCGCCAAGCGCTTCGGCGTGCGCGTCACCCAGTACATGGTCGGGTTCGGCCCCACGATGTGGTCGCGCCGTCGCGGCGAGACCGAGTACGGCGTCAAGGCGATCCCGCTCGGCGGCTACATCCGGATGATCGGGATGTTCCCGCCGCGCCAGGGCGACGACCCCGGCACGGTGCGCGTCTCGAGCACGGGGCGCTTCAGCCAGCTGGTCGACGAGGCCCGCGCGGCGAGCCTCGAGGAGGTGCGCCCGGGCGACGAGCACCGCGTGTTCTACAGGCTGTCGGTGCCCAAGAAGGTGGTCGTCATGCTCGGCGGCCCGACGATGAACCTCCTCATCGGCGTCGTGCTCCTCCCGCTCCTCGTCACGGTGCACGGCGTGGCCACGGCCCAGCCGGGGGCGGTCGTGGCGTCGGTGTCGCAGTGCGTCGTGCCGGTGACCGAGGTGGGGGAGGCGACGAGCTGCACGAACCAGCCGGAGACGCCGGCCAAGTCCGCCGGCATCCTCCCCAACGACCAGATCCTGTCGATCGACGGCCAGCCCGTCGACGACACCCTCGACGTCGGCACCCTGATCCGGCCCCGGGTCGGCCAGCCCACCGACATCGTCCTCGAGCGCGACGGGCAGCAGGTCACCGTCACCGCGACCCCGATCCGCAACGTCGTGCCCGTGCTCGACGAGGCCGGGGTGCCCGTGGCCGACGCCGACGGCACCGTGCGCACGACGGAGGCGGGCTTCCTCGGGGTGCGCTCCGCGCCACCGGTCGAGTACGTCCCGCAGTCGGTCACGGCCGTCCCCGGCATCATCTGGGGCTTCGTGAGCGGCACCGCCGAGGCGCTGGTCCACGTGCCCGAGCGGATGGTCGGCGTCTGGAACGCCGCCTTCGGCGGGGCCGAGCGCGAGGTCGACAGCCCGATGTCGGTCGTCGGCGTCGGCCGCGTGGCCGGTGAGGCGAGCGGCGGCAAGTACGACTCGCTCGTCGGGGAGTCGGTGGGCGACAAGCTGTGGTTCCTCGTCGGGCTCCTCGCCGCCCTGAACTTCATGCTCTTCGTCTTCAACCTCATCCCCCTGCTCCCGCTCGACGGCGGCCACGTCGCCGGCGCGCTGTGGGAGGGCCTCAAGCGCCAGATCGCCCGCCTGCGCGGGCGCCCCGACCCCGGCTACGTCGACGTGGCGAAGGCGCTGCCCATCGCCTACACGGTGTCGATGGTGCTGCTCGGCGCCTCGCTGCTGCTCATCTATGCCGACGTCGTCAAGCCGGTCAACCTCGGTGGCTGACCTCCTGCGGCCCCGCCGCGGCGATCATGGCGCTCCCGGCCCGCCCACGTAGGCTGTTTCCATGTCCGTCTCCCTCGGTATGCCGCCCCTGCCCCCGCCCGTCGTCGCGCCCCGCCGGGCGACCCGGAAGATCAGGGTCGGCAAGGTCGAGGTCGGTGGCGACGCGCCCGTGTCCGTGCAGTCGATGACGACGACCCCGACGACCGAGATCAACGCGACGCTCCAGCAGATCGCCGAGCTCACGGCATCCGGCTGCGACATCGTGCGCGTCGCCTGCCCGAGCCAGGACGACGCCGAGGCCCTGCCCGCGATCGCCCAGAAGTCGCAGATCCCGGTCATCGCCGACATCCACTTCCAGCCGAAGTACGTCTACGCGGCCATCGACGCCGGCTGCGCGGCGGTGCGCGTCAACCCGGGCAACATCCGCCAGTTCGACGACCAGGTCGGTGAGATCGCCCGCCGTGCCGCGGCCGCGAACGTGTCGATCCGGATCGGCGTCAACGCCGGCTCGCTCGACAAGCGCATCCTCGACAAGTACGGCAAGCCGACGGCCGAGGCGCTCGTCGAGTCGGCCGTGTGGGAGGCCGGCCTGTTCGAGGAGCACGACTTCCACGACTTCAAGATCTCGGTCAAGCACAACGACCCGGTCGTCATGATCCGCGCCTACCAGATGCTCGCCGAGCGGGGCGACTGGCCGCTGCACCTCGGCGTCACCGAGGCCGGCCCGGCGTTCCAGGGCACCATCAAGTCGGCCACGGCCTTCGGTGCGCTGCTCTCGCAGGGCATCGGCGACACGATCCGCGTCTCGCTGTCGGCCCCGCCGGTCGAGGAGGTCAAGGTCGGCATCCAGATCCTCCAGTCGCTCAACCTGCGGCCCCGCAAGCTCGAGATCGTCTCGTGCCCCTCGTGCGGCCGCGCCCAGGTCGACGTCTACACCCTCGCCGACCAGGTGACCGCCGGCCTCGAGGGCATGACCGTGCCCCTGCGTGTCGCCGTCATGGGCTGCATCGTCAACGGTCCGGGGGAGGCCCGAGAGGCCGACCTCGGCGTCGCCTCCGGCAACGGCAAGGGTCAGATCTTCGTCAAGGGCGAGGTCATCAAGACCGTGCCCGAGAGCGAGATCGTCGAGACCCTCATCGAGGAGGCCATGCGCCTCGCCGAGGAGATGGGCGAGCCCATGGACGAGGAGACCGCGGGC
>DATITJ010000545.1:0-2206 GCA_035467935.1 Ornithinibacter sp. | reverse complement strand
CATCGACGAGTTCGAGCTGCCGGCGCACACCGTCGGTCTCGGGGTCAAGGGCTGCGTCACCTGGTCGACGACCCCGGTGCGCAACTACCGCGACTACAAGGCCACGGACTTCGGCCTGGCCGAGCTGTCGTGGCTGTGGGGTGTCAACCGGCACATCCTCACGCCGCCCGGGCTGGACGAGCAGTGGCTCGTCTCGCTCGTCACCACCGACGCCGACATGGCCACCCTCGTCGACGACTTCCGCCAGCTGGCGCAGGCCCTGCGCGCCTGACGGCCGGCGGGCCGGCGCGGGTGGGGAGCGAGCCTGCGCTCCGTGCACCGCTCTCCGAGCGCCGTAATGACATAATGTCGATTATCGGCGTTACGTGACGGTGGCGTAGCGCGCCGGAAGGGGTCCGGGTCACGGCTGCTGGACGCCCGGAGCGGTCGGCGCCCGGCGGCGGGCGACCACCGGCTCGGGTGGGGCGTTCGCGGCCAGCATGGCGACCGGCAGCAGGAACCGGTGCCCGGCGACGCACCGCACGTGCACGTGCTCGACCGGGCCGTCGGTGCTCGGCCACACGTCACGGCCGACGACCTCCGCGACCAGGGCGCACTCCGGGCATCGGGTGAGCTCCACGAGGACCACCTCCTCTGACGACAGCTGCTGCGTCCTCGTCGTTGAGGAGACCTGGTGAGGGACCGCTGATACGCGGTCCTGCCCGATGGGCGTCCGGGCGGCCGCCGGTCGGCCCGCACGCCGCCGTGCCACGCCGTGGGGACGGGCGGGCGTGTCCGCAGCACGCCGATGGGCGACAATGATGCCGTTCGGGAACCCAGGACGTCCCCCGGACGCTGGGACCGGTGCCGGTCCGGCACCGAGCAGCGCGCCCCGCGCACGACATCCCGACCACCGTTGCCGCAGCGAAGGAGCATGAGGGTGAGCAAGACGACCAGGCCCAAGGGCGGTGCCGCGGCCGGCCGGGGCAAGCTCGACGAGCTGAAGAAGGCTCAGCAGGCCAAGGAGCGCCGCACCCGCGTCGTCCTCATCACGTCCGTCGCGACGGTGATCCTCCTCATCGCGGGCGTCGTCGGCTTCACGGTGTGGCGCGACGTCTCCACGCGGCCCACCCTGGACGCGGTCGACGAGTTCACGGTCACCCGCGACCACACGACCGACCCCGTCACCTACGAGCAGAACCCACCCGTGGGCGGGGACCACCACCCGACCTGGCTCAACTGCGGCGTCTACGGCGAACCGGTGCCCAACGAGCTCGCCGTGCACTCGCTGGAGCACGGCGCGGTGTGGGTGACCTACCGCCCCGACCTGCCCGCCGACCAGGTCGCGGTGCTCGCCGACGCGGTCCCCGACACCTACATCGTGCTCTCGCCGGTCGACGACCTGCCGGCACCTGTCGTCGCCAGCGCGTGGGGCGTGCAGCTGCAGCTCACCGGCGTCGACGACCCGCGGCTGGAGGAGTTCATCACGCAGTACCGCCAGGGCCCGCAGACGCCGGAGCCGGGTGCCGCCTGCACCGGTGGCAGCGACGGCGAGCTCCCGACGACGTCCGGCTGACCCCGCCGTGACCGCGGTGCACGACTCCCCTGGCACGTCCGCCGAGCCCCACGCCGAGCCCCACGCCGAGCCCGGCTCCTCGGCCGGCGCGGTGCGGGGCCGCCTCTCGGGGCGGGTCCGCCTCGTCGTCGTCGCCCTCGCCGCGCTGCTCGTCGGGGTGCTCGGCACGCTCTGGGTCGTCCAGTCGCGGTCGTCCGCCCCGGCGGAGTGGAGTGCCGACGCCGGCTTCGCCCGTGACATGCAGACCCACCACGCCCAGGCCGTCGAGATGGCGTTGCTCGTCCGCGACCGCTCGAGCGACCAGGAGCTGCGCACCGTCGCCTACGACATCCTCACGAGCCAGCAGCAGCAGGCCGGCCAGATGTACGGGTGGCTCGTGCAGTGGGGTCTGCCGCAGACCGCGAGCGGACCCCCGATGGCGTGGGTGGGCGGCGAGCACGCCGAGGCGCACGCCTCGGCCGACGGCGCCATGCCTGGCATGGCCACCAAGGCGCAGCTCGACGGGCTGCGCGCGGCGACGGGCATCGAGGCCGAGCGCATCTTCCTGCGCCTGATGATCGCCCACCACGAGGGCGGGGTGGCCATGGCCGACGCCGCCGTCGCGGACGCCCGCACCCCCGAGGTGACGGCTCTGGCGGGGGCGATCGCTAC
>DATITJ010000544.1:0-5472 GCA_035467935.1 Ornithinibacter sp. | reverse complement strand
GAACGGCGCCACCTCTATGGCTCTGGACCACTGCACGCTGAAGGGGGCAGCGTCGTCACGCTCATCGACGCCCGCAGCCAGTCCCGCGAGGAACGCGGACACCGACGGCTCGGGGGGCTGGTCGGGGCGGGTGATGAAGCGGCCGAACAGGAAGCCCGTGACCGGGGCCGGATCACCGAGCGGCCCGAGCCACTTGCCTAGCAGGTAGCCGCACACGTAGCCGTCCTCCTGCGCGCCAAGCAACTCCTCGCACTGCTGCCCCTTCGAGTTCCTGCGCGATCCGACCTCGTCGTCGTTCATGGCGGTTCCTCTCGGTTGGGCTGGACTGGCGGTGCCTCCGGCGGCACCCCCGGGAGGCGGGAGCCTCGACCGGGGGCGCCTACCCGGGCCCAGTGGGTGGCAGGGTTCCACGACGGGTCCGGGCTACCTACCGGGCGCATCCCCTGATGGCACGCCCGGCGCTTGTGGGGCTGGCTGGCTGGCTGTGGGAGGCTGCCCCTGCTAACGACCCCCCCTGTACCCACCAGCGTGCGCTCCGAGTGCCCGGCTGCGCAATGGCTGGGACAGCCGGTGTTCCCGACGCCACGCGCCCGTCACGCGCATGCATGGCACAGAAATGGCACAAGCCACTTAGCGCCACTGCACATGAACGCGTAACGTCGCACACACGTTTGGGCAGTTCAGCGTAGGTACAGGCACATCGCCGCAGGTAGTCGGGTTGCCCACATATGTACCGCCGCAACGTGTGAGGCCGATCCGGGGCCGCCGAGCGGCGGGTTACCCGCCCAGACGGTCGCGCAGCCAGGCGATGTCGGCGGTCTGGCCCTCGACGCCTCCCGGCGTCTCGACGACGACCGGCGCGCCGGCGGCTCGGACGAGGTCGGCGAGGTCGGCACCGTCGATGTGGCCGGACCCGAGGTTGGTGTGCCGGTCCGCGCCGGAGTCGAACTGGTCGCGGCTGTCGTTGCAGTGGACGAGGTCGACGCGCCCGGTGACGGCCCGGACCTTCTCGACGACGCTGCCGAGGTCGTTCCCGCCCGCGTGGGCGTGGCAGGAGTCGAGACAGAAGCCGACGGTGTCCCCGCCCTCGGCCCGGCCCAGCGCCTCCCACAGCCGCTCGATCGCCTCGAGGCGACGTGCCATCGCGTTGTCGCCGCCGGCGGTGTTCTCGATGAGGAGCGGCACCGGCATCTCGAGCCCGTCGACGCACTTGCGCCAGTTGTCGAACCCGACCATGGCGTCCTCGTCCTTGCCGAGGTGCCCGCCGTGGACGACGACGCCCTTCGCCCCGATCTCGGCGGCGGCGGTGAGGTGCTGCTGGAGCAGCTTGCGCCCGGGGATCCGGATGCGGTTGTTCGTCGAGGCGACGTTGATCGGGTACGGGGCGTGCACGTAGAGGTCGACACCCGCGGCCTCGGCGGCCCCCCGGAGCGCCGCCGCACCGCCGGCGTACGCGACGACCGGGCCCGTGTAGCTCTGCGGGTCGCCGAGGAAGAACTGGCTGAGCGTCGCGCCCCGGGCCGCGGCCTCCGCCACGGGGTCGCTCTGGTCGACGTGCCCACCGATGCGCAGCTCCATCACCCCACCGTACGGCCCGTGGCCGACGCCCGGGAGCCGCCGGTGGCCCCACCGCGTCGGGGCGGGAGGGGTTCCGGGGCGGTGGCAGGATGGCTGCCATGCAGACCGCGAACACCACCGCCATCGTCACCGGGGGGGCCTCCGGGCTCGGCGCCGCCACCGCGGCAGCCCTCGCCGCTGCCGGGTCCCACGTCGTCGCCCTCGACCTCGCCGCCGCGTGCGAGTCCGCGCCCGCCGTGGAGGGGGTCGAGTACGTGCCCACCGACGTCACCTCCGAGGACGACGTGCGAGCCGCCGTCGCGCGGGCCGCCGCCGACCCGTCGCGACCGCTGCGCATCGTCGTCAGCTGCGCCGGCATCGGCCCCTCGGCCCGGGTGCTCGGGCGCAAGGGCGTGCACGACCTCGCCCTGTTCCGCAAGGTCGTCGAGATCAACCTCGTCGGCTCCTTCACGGTCATGGCCATCGCGGCCGAGGCCATCGCCGCCACCGAGCCCGACGCCGACGGGCAGCGTGGTGTCGTCGTCAACACCGCGAGCATCGCGGCCTTCGACGGACAGGTCGGCCAGGCCGCGTACGCCTCGTCCAAGGGCGGCATCGTCGGGCTCACGCTCCCGGCCGCGCGCGACCTGGCGCAGCACGGCATCCGTGTCGTCACCATCGCGCCCGGCATCGTCGAGACGCCGATGCTCGCCACCGTCTCCGACGAGGTCCGTGCGGCTCTCGCGGCCGGGGTGCCGTTCCCCCGGCGCCTCGCGCGCCCCGAGGAGTTCGCCAGGCTCGCGCTCGCGATCGTCGACCACGACTACCTCAACGGCGAGACCATCCGCATGGACGGCGCCCTGCGGATGGCCCCGCGCTGACGGAGCGCCGCCGGATGCCGGACGGGACCCCGGTGTCGGAGCCCACGTCGCGCCGGATGCCGCGCACCCTCACCGACGACCTCGGGCACGCCGTCGCGGTGCCCGGGGTCGTGGCGCGCGTGGTCTCGCTGGTGCCCTCGCTCACCGAGGCCCTCGCCGCGACCTGCCCCGACCGCCTCGTCGGCGCGACCGACTGGTGCACCCACCCCGCCGACCTCGACGACCGCGGGGTGGTTCGCGTGCGCGGCACCAAGAACCCCGACGTCGCCGCCGTGGCCGCGCTGCGCCCCGACGTCGTCGTGGCCAACAAGGAGGAGAACCGCGAGCTCGACGTCCGGCGGCTGCGCGAGCGGGGGGTGGCCGTGTGGGTCACCGACATCGAGACCGTGCCGCAGGCGATCGCGTCGATGCGCCGGCTGTTCCGTGACGTGCTGGCGCTGGGGGAGGACCCGCGGTGGTTGTCGTCGGCCGAGGCCGCGTGGAGCGGGCCGGTGCCGGAGCCGAGCACCCGCGTCGTCGTGCCGGTCTGGCGCGACCCGTGGATGGTCGTCGGGCGCCCGACGTTCACCGCAGACCTGCTCGCCCGGGCGGGGTTCGAGGTCGTCACGGCCGGGGTCGAGGGGCGTTACCCGGCGGTCGACGTGGGGGTGCTCGACGACCCCGCGGTGGCCGATCTCGTGCTCCTGCCGGACGAGCCGTACCCCTTCACCGAGCGCGACGGCCCGGAGGCGTTCCGGCGGCTGCCGACCCGTCTGGTGTCGGGCCGCCTGCTCACCTGGTACGGCCCGGCGCTCGTGGATTCGACGATTTCGCTGGACCGATCCTGAGCGTGTAACGTCTCCGTCGCGTCCGAGCGGAGTCCGCGAGCGATGCACGCCCCCTTAGCTCAGTCGGTAGAGCGTTTCCATGGTAAGGAAAAGGTCGTCGGTTCGATTCCGACAGGGGGCTCTGGTCCGACCGGGCCGGTCGAGAGACAGGTCCGGCTCGAACCCCCCTTGGCGGGGTAGCTCAGCTGGTTAGAGCGCACGACTCATAATCGTGAGGTCGCGGGATCGAGCCCCGCTCCCGCTACCAAGGCCGCGATTTCGGGGAATTCCCGAGGTCGCGTATCCTGTTGTGCTGGTGTCGCGCGAGCCCTCGTGCCCCGGCGTGACGCCCGCCGATCGATTCACTTTCCCGAGAGCAGGTTGCCCCCATGGCCAAGGCCACCGACGTCCGCCCCAAGATCACCCTGGCGTGCACGGAGTGCAAGGAGCGCAACTACATCACCAAGAAGAACCGTCGCAACGACCCCGACCGTCTCGACCTGGCGAAGTTCTGCCCGCGCTGCAAGAAGCACACGACGCACCGCGAGACCCGCTGACCCGTTCCGTCAGCCCGCGAGAGGCCGCCGCACCGTCATGGTGCTCGCGGCCTCTCGCGTTCCCGCGGTCGGTCGGTCGTTCCCGCGGGATGGCGCCGGTCTCCTAGAGTGGGCGCCATGGCCGTGAACCCAGACTTCGTCGGGCGGACCTATCCGCGCAGTGGACCGTATGCCGTGGACGCCGCCCTGATCGCCGCCTTCGCCGCGGCCGTGGGCTCCACCGACCCGGTGCACACCGACCCCGAGGCCGCGCGCGCGGCGGGCTACGCCGACGTCGTCGCGCCACCGACGATGGCCGTGCGCTTCTCCCAGCAGTCGGAGCGGGCCTACATCACCGACCCCGAGGCCGGCATCGACTTCAGCCGGGTCGTCCACGGCGAGCAGCGGTTCGTCCACCACCGCCCGATCACGGCCGGGGACGAGGTCCTCGGCGCGACGACCGTCGACGCCGTGCGCTCCGCCGGTGGCCACGCGATGGTGACGACCCGCACCGAGCTGACCACGACGGCCGGCGACGCGCTCGCCACGTCGACCTCGACGATCGTCGTGCGCGGCGGGGAGGAGTGAGCATGGCTGCCCGTCCGCTCTCGGAGGTCTCGGTCGGCGACGTCGTCGGCCCGGTGACCGTGGCCGTCTCGCGCGACACGCTCGTCGGGTACGCGAACGCGTCGCTCGACCAGAACCCCATCCACCAGGACGAGGCGTTCGCCCGCTCGGTGGGCCTGCCCGACGTCATCGCCCACGGGATGTGGACGATGGCGGCCTCCGGCACGGTCGTCGCCGACTGGGCCGGGGACGCCGGGCGGGTCGTCGAGTTCGGCACGCGGTTCACCAAGCCCGTCGTCGTGCCGCTGAGCGGCAACGAGATCGTCGTGCAGGGCGTCGTCAAGGCCGTCGACGCCGCGACCGGCCGGGTGACGGTCGACCTCACGACGACGTGCGCCGGGGAGAAGGTCCTCGGCCGCTGCGTCGCCGTGGTGCGGCTCGACTGATGCAGGAGCTGTTCGACGAGCCCATCGCGCCTCACACGACGATGCGGGTCGGCGGCCCGGCCGCGCGCCTCGTCGTCGTCGAGACCGCCGACGAGCTCGTCGACGTGGTGCGCGAGGTCGACGACGCCGACGAGCCGTTGCTCGTGCTGGGGGGCGGCTCCAACCTCGTCGTCCCGGATGCCGGGTTCGCGGGCACGGTGGTCAAGGTCGCCACGAGCGGGGTTCACGTCGACTCCGAGGACAGTTGCGGCGGCGCGAACGTCACCGTCGCCGCGGGGGAGGACTGGGACGGTCTGGTCGTCCGTGCCGTCGAGGAGGGGTGGTCAGGGATCGAGGCGCTCTCCGGCATCCCCGGCTCGACGGGTGCGACGCCGGTGCAGAACGTCGGCGCCTACGGTCAGGAGGTCGCGCAGACGATCGCGCGCGTCCGGGTGTGGGACCGCCGCGACCAGCAGGTCCGCACGATGACCTCGGTGGACTGTCACTTCACCTACCGGCACTCGCTGTTCAAGGCGTCCGACCGCTACGTCGTCATCGACGTGATGTTCCAGCTGATCCTCCAGGCCCTCTCGCAGCCGGTCCGCTATGCCGACCTGGCCGCCCAGCTCGGCGTCGAGGTGGGGGAGCGGGTGCCGCTCGGTGAGGCCCGTGACGCGGTGCTGGCGCAGCGGCGTCGTCG
>DATITJ010000543.1:0-2511 GCA_035467935.1 Ornithinibacter sp. | reverse complement strand
CACCGTCACGCACCTCGACGGCGGAAGCGTGGTCGTACCCGGCACCTTCCCGCTGCACGACCTACCCGACCTGGGGATCGAGCTGACGGAGCGCACCGGCGACTACACCACCGTCTCCGGGCTCGTGATGGACGAGCTCGGCAGAGTGCCCCACGGGTCGGGCGAGGTCGTCCACGTCGACGGGTGGAGCATCGAGGTCCTCGACGTCGCCCACCACGCGGCGACCCGGGTCGTCTTCCGTCCCGCCCCGCCCTCGGCTCGAAGGAGCGCGGCAGGCTCCTGATGCTCGCCAGACGACAACCGGCATCCCCGTCCTGTCGGGTGGGCGACGACTCGTGGTCGGGCTCGTCCTCCTCCTGGCGTTCCACGTCGCTCTGGTGTTCTTCGGCTGGTGGCTGTGGCGTATTCCGTGCCGATGCTGAGGTGCCCTCACCTCCTGCTCCGGGCCGAGCGCCGAAACCACCCACAGGACACCTCCGTGCCGCGCCACGCGGTGCGGCACCCGGTCAGCGGGACGGGTGCCCAGGCGGCCTCGAGCGGCTCGCCGGGTCAGGCGGATGCCGCGGCCCGGTAGGCGGCCACGGTCTGCTCCAGCGCGTCCTCGACCGGGGTGGGGCGCACCTGGAGGCGGGCCGCGATGGCGCTGCTGTCGACGACGAACGGCTCCTCGAACTGGTAGCGCATCTCGAGCAGCTCACGGACGGTCGGGTTGGCGAGGCCGACCGCACGGAGCAGCAGCGGCGAGAGCTCGCGCAACCGGGTCCGGGGACGACCCGCGAGGCGGTGCACCACCTCCACGAGCTCCCGGGTGGTGCGGGTCGCTGGGTCGTTCGGCAGGTGCCAGGCCCGCCCGGTCGCGTCGGGGTGCTCGCCGAGGACGGCCAGGCCCTCCCCGATGTCGGGGATGAAGGTGTAGGTGTGCGGCTGGTCGGGGTCGCCCAGCACCGTCGCGGTGCGCCCGGCGAGGACGGCCGGCACGGCGCGGTCGCCGAGGTTGGACTGCGCCCCACCCCGCGGTCCGAAGTAGTCGGAGGCTCGCCCGATGGCCACCTCGACCCGACCCGCCTCGTGGGCCGCCATCAGGTCGCGGGACATCGCCGAGCGCAGTCGCCCCTTGCGGGTGTGGGCGTCGTGGGCACGGTCCTCGGTGAGTGGACTGCCGTTCGGGCGGCCGTACAGGTAGACGTTCTCGACGCTGACGAGCCGCGCCCCGTGCGCCTGGGCCGCTGAGAGCACCCCGGACTGGAGGGTGGGGAACTGCTCCTCCCACAGGTGGTAGGGCGGGTTGAGGGTCTGGTAGACCACTCGGGCGCCCTCGGTGACGGCCGTGGCGAATGCCGGGTCGCCGGCATCCCCGCCGACCACCTCGACGTCGTCCGGGACGGGGGCACTGCCGCTGCGGTTGACCAACCGCACGCGCTCGCCCCGGGCGCGCAGGGCGTCGAGGGTGGCGAGCCCGATGGCTCCGGTGCCGAAGACGACGTGGCGTGGTGCCGGCGTGCTCATGCGCGGTCTCCTGTCGTGGTGGTGGACGTGCTCTCGACGTGGTCGGGGGCGTCGGTGCCGGGTGGCACGACGGCGTGCAGCAGGACTCCGAGGACGGCGGTGACGGTGACGGCGCCGCTGGCGCCGAAGATGGTGAACTGGTCGGTCACGGCGATGCCGGCGCTGGTCGTCACGGCCCAGCCGGCCGCCCAGAGCGCGGGCATCGCGACGGCCCAGGCCCAGCGGTGCCGAGCGCGATCCGGCAGGGCCAGCGCCTGCACCGGCCCCAGGAACGCGCCGGTCACCGCCCCCATGACGACGAGGTCGGGCAGCGAGGTGCCGTAGCCGACGAGGTGCGCGCCGGCCGGCAGGCCCACCGCCATGGCCGCGGCGGTGGCGACCACCCAGCGCAGGATCGGCAGCCGGCGAGAGCCGGCCAGCGCCTGACCGAGGCCCAGGACGGCACCGGTGGCCAGGCCACCGAGGGCGGCGGCCGCCGGTGCGTCGACCCGGCCGGCCACGACGATGCCGGCGATGCCGGCGACGGGGAACGCGACGAACCCTGCGGTCCAGAGCAGCCAGGCGCGCAGTGCCCGACGGGTGGTGGCGGCGGCCGGGGTCCTGGGGGTCGTGGTGGTCATGACGCTCAGCCCTGGGCCCGGGCGAGGGTGCCCTCGGCCGCCATGGCGTGCGTGGCCGGCGGGCGACGCAGGAGCAGGACGCCGAAGGTGATGAGCCACAGGCTCCACAGGACGTATCCGGCGAAGTTCGCGGTGATGCGCCGATGACACACCCGCCTGGCAGTGACACCCGCGCCTTGCGCAGTCGCCCCAGCAACGGCCCCATGATGCAGATCGAGCCGCGCATCTTGCGGATGAGATCGTAGTCGCCGTAGCCACGGATCTTCTCCGCCTGCACCCGGACGGTGCCATTGTCAAACCTGACGGAGGCGCCCACTGAGTCCAGAATGAGCCCCATGAAACGGACGTCGCTCAAATCGGGCACGCGCCGGATGACGCACGGCTC
>DATITJ010000542.1:0-12261 GCA_035467935.1 Ornithinibacter sp. | reverse complement strand
CGGCATCGGCGAGCGCCCGGGCGCGCAGCCCCAACACGACCAGGACCAATGACGGTCCGGTGAGCGCGGGGGCCAGCGCCGGGCTGGTCGCCGGCACGTCGAGCACGACCCGCACCGGCGCCGCGGCGAGGGACTCGAGGACGTCGAGGACCGCCCGCTCGGGCACCTCGAGGGCGCTCCCCCCGCGCGCGGAGAGCACCGCGCACCCCGCCTCGCCCGGCAGCGAGGACAGCAGGGCGTCGGGCGGCACCCGTCCCCGGACGCCGCGCAGGTCGTCCCAGCGCCGACCGGGCAGGTGCTCGACCCCCGCGGTCACCTCGAGCCCGCCGCGCGCGAGGTCGAGGTCGACGACGACCGCCGGGGGGCCCGTCGCGGCCAACCTCCGCCCGACGGCGAGGGCCAGGGTGCTCGCCCCGAGACCGCCGGAGGCGCCGACGACGGCGAGGGCTGGGTACACGGACATGACCCGACTCTGGAGTCGGCCACCGCCTCGACGCCAGCCCGAGCCGGCAGCTGTGGAGAGCCGAGCGGGCACCGCGGGCCTGTGGACGACGCCCCCAACCTGCACCGGAGCCGGCATCGCGGCAGCGGGGTGACGACGGACGTGGGACGGCCCCGGTCGGGGGGACAACCGGGGCCGTCGACGAGCCGGGCTCCGGGGGGGAGAAGCCGGTTCGCCGTTCGCTCGACCCCGAGGGGGAGCGAATAGTCACATCGTGTCCCATCACGGGCGCACCGCGCAACCCCCCGCCATCAGCTGCCGAGATCGATCTCGAATCCGCCTCGACACGACGGAATCCGTAGGTTCGACCCATGCGGTTGAATGCTTGACGACCCACGCCGACCCCCGACGACGCAGCGGCGGATACCCCACCGGTCATGCTCGGTCACGGGCCCACGACGGCGCCCCCACCCGGTCCAGCGGGCGGGGGCGTCGTCCCGCCGCGGTCCTCCCGGGCGACCAGGCGTGCTCCATGCCGTCGTCGCAGTGGGTCCAGCCCATCACGATCGGTCCATCAGTGGACTGCCCGCGCGTGGGTACCCGTTCGTCCCGCGGTAGTTCTGGGTGACGGTCACCCGAGGGCTTTCCGTCACCTCCGTTCTACTCCTGGACGGGCATCCCGACAAGGCCGCTCGGCGCGTCGCCTTCAGCCGAGCCGCCCGGCCAGCACGGCATCCGCCACCCGCTCACCCTCAGCCGCAGCAGCACGGACCGCGGTGCAGCAGTGGGAGATCCACAGCCCCACCCCCGCGACGTCACCACGGCCGTATGCCGTGAGCGCACCGAGGTAGGCCGCCCCACCCTCTGCGCCGTGCCCGGCCTCGGTCACCGCGACACCGGTCGGGTCGAGCCCACCGGCGTGGACGACGGCACGGTCGAGGGCCCGGGCCACGACGGCGTTCCCGCGCACGAACGGACGCACCGTCGCCAGCTCGGCGTGCACGAGCGCGGCGGCCACGACGACCGGCAGGCGGGGCGTCGCGAGCAGCACCTCGGTGACCGCGCGCAGGCGGGCCGTCACCTCCGGCCCGCCGGGCGCCGGACCCAGGTCGGTCAGCTCACGGCACTCCTCGCCGGCAACCCGCGGACGACCGAGGGTCGAGGGGTCCGTGACCAGGTCACGCGCCGCCGCGGTGTGCAGCCGCGCGAGCGCCTGCAACGGTGCCTTGAGCACGACGGGGCCCACGTGCTCGGTCTCGGCCGTCGCCGCGACGACACCGCGCACGGTCCGCTCCACGGGATCCGGCGTCGCCGACCACGTCGACGCCCCGCGCATGACGTCACGGATGACGTCGACCGGCACCGAGGCGCCCTCGAGCTCGGCGCTGGCGAAGGCACCGCGCACGCGCGACTCCGCGGCGGCCTCGGGGACCCGGCGCCGCAGCGCCTGGTGCCAGCGCAGCCGGGTGCACGCCTCCCGCGCCGCCTCGACCTGCTCGGGGATGCCGGGCAGCTCGGCCAGGCGCGTGACGGCGTCGACGGCCGGGCTCTCGGGGGACACGCGGACAGCCTAGGCGCGCGGCATCCGCCCGATCCCCCGGCACCCGTCCCACCTCAGGATCCGCAGCGCGCCAGGGCGCGCCAGCGGGCCGCCCGTTCCCGACCCGGCCGTCGGGCCCGACCCTAGGGTGGCCCCATGACGGGAATCCACTGGCCGACGGCGGTCCTCGTCGCGGGCACGATGCTCCTCGTCTGGCTCGCCGTGTGGCTGCTCCGCCGCAGCCGGCGCCGGGGCTTCCTGTCCGAGCGTGACCGGGCGACCTACGACACGCTGCACACGGCATCCCTCGCCTCCCAGCACCTCGGGGACGGCCTGACCCCGGAGGCCGCCGAGCGCGCCGGAAGGCACCTGCTCTCCATCCTCGGGGCGCACGCCGTGTCCCTCGCCGACCCGGGCAGCGTGCTGTCGTGGACCGGCACCGGCGAGCACCACCGCGACCGCGCCCTCGACCTCGGGGAGGAGACGCGCCGCACCGGCCGCACGGTCGTCCACGGCGCCTCGGACGTCAGCTGCGCCGACCCCAACTGCCCGATCCGCACCGCCGTCACCGCCCCACTCGTCATGGACGACCTCATCGTCGGCACCCTGACGGCGTGGACCGAGCACCCCTCCCCCGGCCTGGCCCGGGCGACCGAGGAGGTCGCGGCGTGGGTGTCGAGCCAGCTCGCCCTCGCCGAGCTCGCGCGCACCCGCACCCGGGTCATGGAGGCCGAGCTGCGCGCGCTGCGGGCCCAGATCAGCCCTCACTTCATCTACAACAGCCTCGCCGCGATCGCGTCGTTCGTGCGCACCGACCCCGACCGCGCCCGCGAGCTCCTCATCGACTTCGCCGACTTCACTCGCTACGCGCTGCGGTCCAAGGGCCCCTTCACCACGCTCGCAGAGGAGCTGCGCAACGTCGAGCGCTACCTCGTGCTCGAGCAGGCCCGCTTCGGCGACCGACTCCAGATCTCGCTGCTCATCGCCCCGGAGGTGCTGCCCGTGACCGTGCCCTACCTCGCCGTGCAACCCCTCGTCGAGAACGCCGTGCGCCACGGGCTCGCCAACAAGGAGGGGGTCGGACACCTCACGATCACCGCGAGTGACCGCGGGTCGGAGGCCGAGATCTCCATCGAGGACGACGGTGTCGGCACCGACCCGCAGCGGGTGCGCCACATCCTCGACGGCGCGCACGTGAGCGACTCCGTCGGTCTCGGCAACGTCGACGCCCGGCTGCGGCAGGTCTACGGCGACGAGTTCGGGCTCGTCGTGGAGACGGCCGAGGGCGCGGGCACGAAGGTGACCTTCCGCGTGCCCAAGTTCGCCCCCGGCATCCATGCAGGACCCTGAGCCGGGTCGTAGGCTGCGCCCATGTCCACCAACGGCGGAGGACTCACCGCACTCGTCGTCGACGACGAGCTGCCGGCCCTGTCCGACCTCGGCTACCTCCTCGGGCGCGACGACCGCGTCGAGGAGGTCATCACCGCGTCCTCGGGCACCGAGGCCCTCCAGGTGCTCGACGGGCGCGACGTCGACGTCGTCTTCAGCGACATCTCGATGCCCGGCCTGGACGGCATGGCCCTGGCCCGGGTCATCTCGCGCTTCGCGGTGCGCCCCCAGATCGTCTTCGTCACCGCCCACGACGAGCACGCCGTCGACGCGTTCGCCGTCGACGCGACCGACTACGTCATGAAGCCGGTGCGCGCCGAGCGCCTGTCCGAGGCCATCCGGCGCGTCGTCGCCGCGCAGAGCGAGAAGGGCGCAGGGATGCCGTCCGGCCCCGCCGAGCCCGCCGAGCCCGCGGCGCCCGTGGTCGAGGACGAGACGATCCCGGTCGAGCTCGGCGGCGTCACGCGGTTCATCAACCGGAGCCAGATCCGGTACGCGCAGGCCCACGGCGACTACGCACGGCTGCACACCTCCACCGGCTCGCACCTCGTGCGCGTGCCGCTCAGCGTCCTCGAGGAACGGTGGGGCGAGTTCGGCTTCGTGCGCATCCACCGCAGCACGCTCGTGGCGCTGCCCCACGTGAGCGAGGTGCACATGGACCACGGGCGCTGCGCGGTCGTGGTCGGGAGCGTGGAGCTCCAGGTGAGCCGCCGCCACACCAAGGAGCTGCGCGACACGCTGCTGCGCCGGCCGATCGGCGACCGGCGCCCGAACGGCGGCTGATCGTGACGACCCCGGCCGACGGTGCCCCGCAACGGGTCCGGGTCACGAGCTCACGCCGTGGGGCCGCACCGATGCACGCCCGTCCGGTCTCTCGCGACCTCGACGAGCAGACCGGCCTCGGCGACGTCTACCTCGACGGGCTGATGCGGGCCCAGCTGCGGCTGTCGGTGGTGGTGCTCGCGATCACGGTCGTCGGCCTCGCGGCCCTGCCCGTCGTGCTCACCCTGGTGCCGGCGACCCGCACGCTCACCGTGCTCGGGCTGCCCTTCCCGTGGCTCGTGCTCGGGGTCGCCGTCTACCCGGCGGCATGGTTCCTGGCGCGGTGGTACACCCGCCAGGCCGAGCGCATCGAGCAGGACTTCGCCGAGGTCGTCGAGTCCTCGTGAACAACCCGCTCTCGCTCGTGGCGGTGGTGCTCGTCTGCCTCACCACGCTCGTCATCGGCGGCTGGGGCCTGCGCCTCTCACGGCGCACGAGCGACTTCTACGTCGCCGGCCGCACGGTGTCCCCGCGCCTCAACGCCTCGGCGATCAGCGGTGAGTACCTCTCCGCGGCCAGCTTCCTCGGTGTCGCCGGGCTCATCTACGACCAGGGCGTCGACATGCTCTGGCTGCCGGTCGGCTACACCCTGGGCTATCTCGTGCTCCTCGTCGTCGTGGCCGCCCCGATGCGGCGGTCGGGTGCCTACACGCTGCCCGACTTCGCCGAGGCCCGGCTGGGATCGCGCGCGATCCGGCTCGTGTCGTCGGCCCTCGTCATCGGCATCGGCTGGCTCTACCTCGTACCGCAGTTCCAGGGCGCGAGCCTGACGCTCACCCTGGTCACGGGCGCCCCCAGCTGGGTCGGGGGCCTGGTCGTCATGGTCGTCATCGCCATCGCCGTCGGCGCCGGCGGGATGCGGTCGATCACGTTCGTCCAGGCCGTGCAGTACTGGATCAAGCTCACCGCGCTCGCCGTGCCGGCGTTCGTGCTCCTCGCGCTGTGGTTCCGCTCCGGCTCGCCGACCCCGCAGGTCGATCCTTCGTGGCACATCCCGTTGTCCCCCACCGGCCCCGACGACCACCCCGTGTTCCGCACGGCATCCACGGTGCTCGCCCTCTGCCTCGGCACCATGGGCCTTCCACACGTGCTCGTGCGCTACTACACGAACCCCGACGGCATCGGCGCGCGCCGCACGACCGTGACGGTGATCGCGCTGCTCGGCGTGTTCTACCTGCTGCCGCCGGTCTACGGGGCGCTCGGCCGGGTGGCCTACCCGACCCTGCCCCCGGGCGTCGCCTCCGACACCATCGTGCTGCGGCTGCCCGACACCCTCCTCCCCGGGCTCCCGGGACAGGTGCTCACGGCGATGCTCGCGGGCGGGGCCTTCGCGGCATTCCTGTCCACGGCATCCGGTCTGGCGATGTCGGTGACCGGCGTGATCGACCAGGAGCTGGTGCGCCCCCGGCTGACCCGGCTCGCGGGCGGTGACGTGCCGGGCGTGCGCGGCTTCCGGGTCGCCGCCGTGCTCGCCGTCCTGCTGCCCTACGTCCTCAGCCGGGTCGCCGAGCCACTGGGCCTCGCGACCACCGTGGGCCTGGCCTTCGCCGTCGCGGCGGCGACGTTCGCGCCGCTCATCATGCTCGGCGTCTGGTGGCGGCGGCTGTCGACGTGGGGGGCGATGGCCGGCCTCGTCGTCGGGGGGACGTCCGCGCTCGTCGCGATCGGCGCGACGATGGCGACCGGACCGCTCGGTGGGTGGCCCGGCGCGCTCCTCGCGAACCCCGCCCTCTGGGCGGCGCCGCTCGCCACCACGACGATGGTGCTGGTCTCGCTCGCGACACCGTCCAGGATTCCGCCGGGCACGACGCGCACGATGGTGCGGCTGCACACGCCCGAGCGGGTCGCCCTCGGCCGCTCACGAGCCCGCGACTGACCCCCGACGACTTCCCGCCCGATGCCGCTCAGGCGACGGCGTCGCGGGCCGCCACGAACGCGTCGACGCACTCCCGCACGTCGGCCTCCGAGTGCGCGGCCGACAGCTGCACCCGGATCCGCGCCCTCCCCCGGGGCACGACGGGGAAGCTGAACGCGATCACGTAGACACCGTTGCCGAGCATGTGGTCGGCGACGGCCGCGGCCCGCCGCGCGCCGTCCTCGCCGGGGAACATCACCGGAATGATGGGGTGCGACCCGGGCAGGAGCTCGAAGCCGGCCTCCGTCATGAGCTCGCGGAACAGTGCGGCGCTGGCCCGCAGGGTCTCGCGGGCCTCGCTCGAGCCCGAGACGAGCTCGATCGCCTTCAGCGACCCGGCGACGACGACCGGCGCCACCGAGTTGGAGAACAGGTACGGGCGCGAGCGCTGCCGCAGCAGGTCGACGACCTCCCGGTGGCTCGCGACGTAGCCACCCGACGCGCCCCCGAGCGCCTTGCCGAGCGTGCCCGTGATGATGTCGACGCGGTCCATGACCCCGAACAGCTCGGGCGTGCCGCGCCCGCCGTCCCCGACGAACCCGACGGCGTGCGAGTCGTCGACGAGCACCATGGCCTCGAACTCGTCGGCGAGGTCGCAGATCTCGTCGAGCGGCGCGTACGAGCCGTCCATCGAGAACACCCCGTCGGTCACGACGCACACCCGTCGTGCCCCGCCTGCCCGGGCCGCCTCGAGCTGGGAGCGCAGGTCGGTCATGTCGGCGTTGCGGTACCGGAACCGCGCCGCCTTGCTGAGCCGGATGCCGTCGATGATCGACGCGTGGTTCAGCGCGTCCGAGACGATGGCGTCCTCGGAGCCGAAGAGCACCTCGAACACCCCACCGTTGGCGTCGAAGCACGAGCTGTAGAGGATCGTCGCCTCCATCGCCAGGAACTCCGACAGCCGGGACTCCAGCAACGTGTGCTGGGTCTGCGTGCCGCAGATGAAGCGCACCGACGCCATCCCGAAACCCCACTCGTCCAACGCCGTCCGGCTCGCGCCGACGACGTCGGGATGGTCGGCGAAGCCGAGGTAGTTGTTGGCGCAGAAGTTGAGCGCCTCACCGCCGGTCGTCGCGACGTGGGACGACTGCGGGGTCGTCAGCTCGCGCTCACGCTTGTAGAGCCCGGCGGCCTCGATCTCCTTGAGCGTGGCCGCCAGCTCGTCCTTGACTGCGCCGTACACGTCGCCTCCTCGTGGGGTTCGGCAGGGTCGGGCACCCGGGGCGGCGCCCGCCAGCCAGCGTATGCCGTGCCCTGTGGTGTCGAGGCCGTGCGGGCGCTGCGCCCCGTCCCCACACCGGCGGGGTCGGTCAGGTCCAGTCGAGGACGACCTTGCCGCCGTGCCCCGAGCGCGTCTCGTCGAATGCCTGCTGCCAGTCCCGGGCGGCATACCGACCGGTGACGACCGACGACACGGCCGAGCGCAGCTGCGGCGAGGTCGCGAGCATGGACCCCATGAGGTACCAGGTCTCGAACATCTCGCGGCCGTAGATGCCGCGCAGCGTGATCATGTGCGTGATGACGCGACCCCAGTCGATGGCGTAGCGGTCGGTGGGCAGGCCGAGCAGGGCGACGCGACCCCCGTGGTTCATGTTGGCGAGCAGGTCCTCGACGGCTGCCGGCGACCCGGACATCTCGAGGGCGATGTCGAAGCCCTCAGCCATGCCGAGCTCGGCCTGCGCGTCGCGCAGCGAGCCACCCGACGAGACGTCGACGACGAGGTCGGCACCGGCGGCCTTCGCGAGCGCGAGGCGCTCGGTGGACAGGTCGGTGACGCAGATGCGTCGGGCCCCGGCGTGGCGCACGATCGCCGTGGCCAGGACGCCGATCGGGCCGGCGCCGGTGACGAGGACGTCCTCGCCGACGACCGGCCACTGCAGCGCGGTGTGCGTCGCGTTGCCGAGGGGGTCGAAGATCGCGCCGAGGTCGGGGTCGAGGTCCCGGGGCTGCACCCACGCGTTCGTCGCCGGGATCACGACGTAGTCGGCGAACGCCCCGTCGCGGTTGACCCCGACCCCGATCGTGTTGATGCACAGGTGCCGTCGGCCGGCACGGCAGTTGCGGCACGTGCCGCACACGATGTGGCCCTCCCCCGAGACCCGGTCACCCACGGCGACGTGGCCGACGTCGCCACCCACCTCGACGACCTCCCCGAAGAACTCGTGCCCGATCGTCATCGGCGCCTGCACCGTCGCGGCGGCCCAGTCGTCCCACTGCTCGAGGTGGAGGTCGGTGCCGCACAGACCGGCTCGCAGCACCCTGATCTTGACGTCCTTGTCGCCACACCCCGGCTCGGGGACGTCGACCATCTCGAGACCGGGACCTGCCGTGACCTTCCTCAGTGCGCGCACGGCCCCATCATGCCGCCCGTCCGGGGCGGCGCGCCGACCCCGAGGCGCCGTTCGTCGCTCGGCGCGCGCCGTTCACCGCGCTGTGACCCGCCGCACATCGACTCGCGGCCCCGTCCGGCGCGGCCCCCTGCTGCAAGGGTGCCCAGATGCCCCGGCCTGCCCCCACCCTTGAGCCGAGCCGGCGAACCGACCGGACACCAGACCCTGGAGGTGACCCGTGAGCAACGACGCTCGCACGCACGGCGAGGACCCCTACCTCGCGCTGCAGTCCACTTCGGAGTTCCAGGCGCTGCGCAAGAAGTTCCGCGGGTTCGTCTTCCCGATGACCGCCTTCTTCCTCACCTGGTACTTCGTCTACGTCCTGCTGTCGATCTTCGCGTCCGACTTCATGGGCACGAAGCTGTTCGGCAACATCAACGTCGGCCTGATCTTCGGGCTCGGCCAGTTCGTGACGACGTTCGCGATCACGATCATCTACGCGCGCTGGGCGAACCGTGAGTTCGACCCGCTCGCCGAGAAGCTCGGGGCCCGCCTCGACGCCGGGGGGGACCACTGACCATGGCCACGATCACCAGCCTCGCCACTGCCACATCGACGTCGGTCGGCAGCCCCGCGCTGAACATCGCCATCTTCGCGTCGTTCGTCGTCGTCACCCTCATCATCGTCATCAAGGTGGCCTCGGGCAAGAAGACCGCCGAGCAGTACTACACCGCGGCAGGCGCCTTCACGGGCCGCCAGAACGGCATCGCCATCGCCGGTGACTACCTCTCTGCGGCGAGCTTCCTCGGCATCGCCGGCGCCATCGCCCTCCAGGGCTACGACGGCTTCCTCTACTCGATCGGCTTCCTCGTCGCCTGGCTCGTCGCGCTCCTGCTCGTCGCCGAGCTCATGCGCAACACCGGCCGTTTCACCATGGCCGACGTCCTGTCGTACCGCCTCAAGCAGCGCCCGGTGCGCATCGCGACCGCCACCTCGGTGCTCGCCGTGTCGTTCTTCTACCTGCTCGCCCAGATGGCGGGCGCGGGCGGCCTGGTGTCGCTGCTGCTCGGGGTGAGCGGCGAGACCGCGCAGAACCTCGTCATCGCCCTGGTCGGCATCGTCATGATCGCCTACGTCCTGATCGGCGGCATGAAGGGCACCACCTGGGTGCAGATCATCAAGGCCATCCTGCTCATCGCGGGCACCGCGGTGATCTCGGTGTGGACGCTCGCGAAGTACGGCTTCAACTTCTCGGCCCTGCTCCAGGGTGCGGTCGACAACTCGCCCAAGGCGGGCGACGCCCTGCTCGCGCCGGGCCTGAAGTACGGCGTCAGCACGACGACGAAGATCGACTTCATCTCGCTGTCGATGGCTCTGGTCCTGGGCACCGCGGGCCTGCCGCACGTCCTGCAGCGCTTCTACACCGTCCCGACGAGCAAGCAGGCGCGCAAGTCGGTCGAGTGGGCCATCTGGCTCATCGGCGGGTTCTACCTGCTCACCCTGGTCGTGGGCTACGGCGCCGCGGCGCTCGTCGGGCCGGCGACCATCAACGCCGCCCCCGGCAAGGCCAACGCCGCAGCGCCGCTGCTCGCGTACGAGCTCGGCGGTTCGATCCTGCTCGGCATCATCTCGGGCATCGCGTTCGCGACGATCCTCGCGGTCGTCGCCGGCCTCACCATCACGACGTCGGCGACCTTCGCCCACGACCTCTACAAGGAGGTCTTCAAGCGCGGTCAGACGACGCAGGAGAACGAGGTCAGGGTCGCCCGGATGGCCTCGGTCGGCATCGGAATCGTCGCGATCGTGGGCGGCATGTTCGCCAAGGACCAGAACATCGCGTTCCTCGTGGCCCTGGCGTTCGCCGTCGCCGCGAGCGCGAACCTGCCGACGATCCTGTACTCGCTGTTCTGGAAGGGCTTCAACACCCGCGGTGCGCTGTACTCGATCTACGGCGGCCTCGTCAGCGCGATCGGCCTGATCGTCTTCAGCCCGGTCGTGTCCGGCAAGCCGGTCGACCCGACGACGGGCAAGAGCCTGTCGATGATCCAGGGCGTGGACTTCCACTGGTTCCCGCTCGACAACCCCGGCCTGGTGTCCATCCCGCTGGCGTTCTTCCTCGGCTGGCTCGGCTCGGTGACGAGCAAGGAGCACAACGCCCAGAAGTACGCCGAGATGGAGGTCCGCAGCCTCACCGGTCACGGTGTTGCGGAGGCGGTCAACCACTGACCGACCGGGCAGCACGCCCACGAGACCACGACGACCGCGGACGGGACCTCCCTTTCGCGGTCGTCGTGCGTCCGGATGCCGGACCCGCGCCGGGTTGGCCGGACGCGCCCGTTCGCCACTCGGCACGACACCGCGCACCCACGGGGGCCTGCCGAGCAGTGCGGACGGTGGCGCGGCGTCAGGCGACCGCGTGCGCCTCCCCGCGCAGCCTCGCCGCCAGGTCGTCGTCGACGGTCTCGAAGAAGTGCCCGACGACCCCCTCGAGGTGGTCCAGGCTCTCGGCCCGGAACAGGATCGGCTGGTAGGCCGTGATGTCGTAGTTGAGGGTGCCCATCTGGTGCAGGTCGAGGGGCCGGATGTCCATGTGCCCGAACTCGTCCATCTCGCCGTAGCTCGAGAGGATGCCGGCGCCGTAGGCCTTGGTCACACCGTCCTCGGCGATGACCCCGAACTCGATGGAGAACCAGAAGACGTCGGCGACGAACTGCATCGCCTCGTCGGTCTCGAGCCGCGAGCTCGCGCGACCGGCGGCCTCGGCGATCGCCGCGAAGCGTGGGCTCGCGAGCTGGTTCGCGTGGCCGATGACCTCGTGGATGATGTCGGGCTCGGGCGTGTAGAGCGGCTGGCTCGGGTGCCGGAGGTACTGCGTGGAGTTGAAGGTGCGCCGACCCAGGTCGGCGTAGAAGGCCCGCAGCTCGACCAGCCCGGGGGCTGCGGTGTAGGTCCAGCCGGTGATCGGGTGCAGCAGGTCGGCGACCTCCGCGAGCTGGGGCACCCGGTCGGTCGGCAGCCCCAACGCCTGCTTGGCCGCGAGGAACTCGGAGTGGGCGTACCGCTCGTGCTTCGGTGCGAGCTCGGCGGAGACCAGCCGCCAGATGCCGTGCTCCTCGTCGGTGTAGTCGATCGCCGGCAACGGCCGGCCCGCACGGTGCGCGAGGGCCACTGCGGCGATGTCCCCTCGTCGCGCGCGGTAGGCCGGGTCGGTGAAGCCTGGGTGGTTCTCACCCAGGTGCACCTGCACCAGGCCGTCGTCGTCGGTCGTCACGGCTGAGTAGAGCTGTCCGTCCTCGAACACCGTGCTCACCTCCTCGTGAGTGGTCCGCGGCCTCGTGGGCCGATCGCGCCACGGAACCACGATCGCGGCCGCGATGGAACCGCTCGCGCGTCCCGTGGTCAATGAGCGCACAGTTGCGCCACCGCACTCCGGAAAGACCTGGACAACCTGACCACTGAAGAGGCGTTCCCGGCATCCGCGGCGTCTCCTCGACGTGCGGATCCGCAGCGCGCGTCCACCATCATCCGGCGGGGTACCGGTACGACCACACGCCGCCGCTCGCGGGCCCGCGACCGGCGGCGTGTGGTCAGGCCGTTCCGCCGCTCGGCGCACGCGCAGCCCGCCCACCGTCATCCGGGCAGCCCGGTGTTGTGCGGGCGGCCGGTTGCGGGTTGGCTGGCATCCTGTCACTCAACGAGGAGGAGCACGCCGTGACCGACGACAGCCTGTCCAGCCGCGCGCACGAGATGGACTTCGCCCCCGATCCGGCGTTCACCGCGCAGGCCAACGGCACCGCCGCCATGTACGACGCCGCGGCCGAGG
>DATITJ010000541.1:0-3290 GCA_035467935.1 Ornithinibacter sp. | reverse complement strand
CCGCGCGAGGGTGCCGTCGAGCTGGTCGGTGAGGGTCGTGCCGTCGTCGTCGAGGTGGAGCGGCACCTCGGGCCCGTAGGAGGCGGCCCACCGGGGGTCCTCGACACGCATCGCGCTCACGTCCTCGTCGCCGCGGGGACGGGGTTCCGCGGGTGCGCCCAACGTACCGCCGCCACGCGGCATACGCTGACGGCCATGGGCGCCCGCAGCATCCCTCCCCCTCCCCTGCCGGTGCGCCGCGTCCTCCACGTGGTCTGGCCTCTCGTCGGCGTGGTGGTCACCGGGCTGATGGCACCGGTGATCGTGGCCGGGGCGTTCATGGTGGTGGTCGACCGGCGGGCGCGGCTGTTCCGCGCCGCGCGCCTGGCCGTCATCCTCATGTGGGTCGACATCCGGATGCTGCTCGGCTGCTGGGCGCTGTGGGCGAGGAGCCCCGACCACTCGTCGCCGACGTGGCGGGCGGACCACGAGCGGCTGTTCAGCCAGGCCCTCGACTCGCTGATGTACTACGCGCGGCGGTGGGTGGACCTCGAGGTCACGCTCGCCGGCCGCATGCACTTCGGGTCCGACGCCGAGCCGCTCCTCGCGTTGGCGCGGCACGCCGGGCCCGCCGACTCGCTCGCGATCGCGTGGCTGCTGTCGCGCACCGCGCAGCGGCTGCCCCGCATCGTGCTCGCCGAGGCGCTCCGGTGGGATCCGGGCATCGACACCATCCTCAGCCGGCTCCAGTCCTTCTTCGTGCCGTCCGGCACCGGCGCCGGCGAGGACCGCGTCGCGGGCCTGACCCGGATGGCGGAGTCGATGCAGGACGGCGACGTCTTCGTCATCTTCCCCGAGGGCCAGAACTGGACCCCCACCCGCCGGGCCGGCCACATCCGGCGCCTGCGCGAGCGGGGGGACCACGCCCGCGCCCGCCGCGCCGAGGAGCTGCGCCACGTGCTTCCGCCCAAGACCCGCGGCGCGTGGGCCGCCCGCTCGGCCCGCCCCGGCGCCGACGTCATGGTGATCGCCCACGCCGGCCTCGCCCGCCTGTCGAGCGCGCGGATGATCTGGGACGCCCTGCCCTTCACCGACCGCCCCTTCCTCGTCAAGACGTGGACGTATGCCGCGGCGGAGGTGCCGCTGGAGGCCGACGCCTTCGCGGCCTGGCTCGACGCTCGCTGGAGCGAGGTCGACGCATGGGTCGAGGAGCACGCCGCCCCCTACCTGCCGGGCCACGAGCCCGACCCCGAGGAGAGGATCGCGCGATGACCGCAGACGGGGACTCGGTCGCGGTCCGTGGGCTCGACGACCTCACCGGCACGTGGGTCACGATCGCCGGTCCGCTGGCCCCCGCCGAGGTGCTCGGCACCGTGGGGATGACCTTCACGGACGGTCGGGTGTTCGTCGCGACCGGGTGCAACACCGCGCGCGGTGGCGTGGCGGTGGAGGACGGACGCCTGGTCGCCGACCACCTCGCGTCGACGCGGATGATCTGCGAGCCCGGGCTCATGGCGCAGGAGGACTGGCTCGTCTCGATGCTGACCAGCCGGCCGCGGCTCGAGCGGGCCGGCTCCGAGCTCACCCTCCTGTGGGGTGAGGGCGAGCGGTGGCGCCTCGTGCTGCGGCTGGAGCCCGCCGACGCGACGGCCTGACCGCCGGGCGCGTCAGGAGCGCCCGGCTCGGACGCTCTGCAGCCAGGCGCGGGCCGTGGTGAAGTCGGCGTCGCTCGTCAGCGGGGCGATGCTCGCCCGCTGCCGGTCGGCGCGCGGGTAGGACCCGAGGAAGCGCACCTCCGCGCAGATGCGACGCAGGCCCATGAGGGCCTCGCCGACCCGCTCGTCGAGCACGTGCCCCTCGAGGTCGATCGAGAAGCAGTAGGACCCCATCGACTCCTTGGTCGGACGCGACTCGAGCCGGGTCATGTTGATGCCGCGCGCGGCGAACTGCTCGAGCAGCGCCAGCAGCCCGCCGGCGTGGTCGTCGCGCTGGAAGAGCACGACGGTCGTCTTGTCCGCGCCGGTCGGCTCGGGAAGCTCGCCCGGCCGGGCGACGAGCACGAAGCGCGTCACGGCCGCCTGCATGTCGCCGATGCCGTCGGCCAGCAGGTCGAGCCCGTGCAGGTGGGCGGCGGCGGGGGCGCAGACGGCGGCGTCGTAGGGCTGCGGCCCCAGCTCGAGGCCCTCGGCGGCGGCCGCGGTCGACAACGTCGGCACGTACCCGGCATCCGGCAGGTGCTCGGCCATCCACCCGCGCACCTGGGCCCAGGCGTGGGAGTGGGTGCCGACCCCGCGCACGCCGTCGACGGTGGCGCCGGGGCGGGCGGCCAGGACGAACCTGATGGGCACGAGCACCTCCCCGACGACGACGAGCGGCTCACCGCTGGCGAGGGCGTCGAGCGTGGCGGACACCCCGCCCTCGACGGAGTTCTCGATCGGCACCATCGCGCCGTCGATCGTGCCGGCGCGCAGGGCGGCCAGGGCCGCGTCGACCGAGCCGTATGCCGTGCGCCCGCCTCCCGCCGCCGGCTGCCACGCGTCGAGGGCCATCGAGGTGAAGGTGCCCTCGGGGCCGAGGTAGCCGTAGCGGGTCACGGGGTCTCCTTGCCGGTGCGCGCGGCCGCGAGGGCCTGCTGCTCCTCGGGGGTCAGGGTCACGTCGGACGTGCCGCCGACGACTCCCTTGGCGTAGGTGCGCGACTCGCCACGCGCGTGGATGGAGCTGATGACGAGGCCGTCGCCACCGTCGTCGATGACGGCCGCGCTGAAGCTGAGCCGGCCGCCCATGTCGCCGAACGCGTCGTAGCGCACGACCGCGACGTGCCGCAGGGCCTGACCGAGGTCGGCGCGCAGGGCCGCGAGGTCCGCGTCGCCCGCGGGTCGGTGGTGCTCGAGCGCCGTCACCCGCCGCTGCACGTCGGCCGAGCGCCGCAGCAGCACGACGAGCCCGCCCACGACGGCGGCCGCGAGCACGAGGGGGATCGCGAGCAGCACTGCCTCGGCGGGGTGGATTCCGAACACACGCGACAGGCTAGGCGTTCGCGCCCGACGCCGGCCCGGCATTCCACGCCCACCATCCCCCCGCGGAGTCAGGAGCACCTCTCGGGGTCAGGGCCACCTACCGCCCGGAGTCGGCGAGGTCCTCCTGACTTCGCGGATGCCGGCATCCGCGGCGCTGCCTAGGGTGGGTGCCGTGGGACTGGACCTCGCGACCGCAGCCGTCGTCTTCGGCACGATCTTCCTCGTCGAGCTGCCCGACAAGACGTTCATCGCGACGCTGGTCATGGCGACCCGTTTCCGGCCGCTCCTCGTG
>DATITJ010000540.1:0-1922 GCA_035467935.1 Ornithinibacter sp. | reverse complement strand
GATGCCCTGGGTGCCGATGTAGATCCACGAGCCGGCGGTCATCTGGCCGTACATCGTCAGGCCCAGGTGCTCGAGCCGGCGGAACTCGGGCCAGGTCGCCCAGTCACCGACGAGGTTGGAGTTGGCGATGAGCACGCGCGGCGCCCACTCGTGGGTCTGCATGACACCGACCGGGCGGCCCGACTGCACGAGCATCGTCTCGTCGGCCTTGAGCGTGGTGAGGGTTCGCACCATGGCGTCGAACGACTTCCAGTCGCGCGCGGCACGGCCGGTGCCGCCGTAGACCACCAGGTCGTCGGTGCGCTCGGCGACCTCGGGGTCGAGGTTGTTCATCAGCATCCGCAGGGGGGCCTCGGTCGACCACTGGCGGGCCGTGAGGGTGGTGCCGCGGGGGCTGCGTACGGGGCGGGCGCCGTCCATGTCGGTTCTCCTTCTCTCTGCTGCCTCGAGTGTGGACGTCGTCGCCCTGGCGACCGTTTCCGCACTCGAGGCGGGTCGGTGGGGTCAGGCCAGGGGGCCGGTGGCGGACTCGGCCGCGCGGCGGATGCTGCCGTCGGTGACGAGGCGGTGGGCGGTGTCGATCTCGGGGGCGAGGAAGCGGTCGGGGCCGGGGCGGCCGGCATCCGCGGCGGTGAGGGCGGCGACCACCGCGGCCGTCGCGGGTGCCGGGGTGAGCGGCGCGCGCAGCTGGAGGCCGCGTGCGGCGGTGAGCACCTCGACGGCCAGGACGCGGGCGAGCCCGTCGACGGCGCGGCGCAGCTTGCGGGCGGCGGACCAGCCCATCGACACGTGGTCCTCCTGCATCGCCGAGCTCGGGATCGAGTCGACGGATGCCGGCGCCGCCAGCCGCTTCATCTCGGAGACGATCGCCGCCTGCGTGTACTGCGCGATCATGTGGCCGCTGTCGACGCCGGGGTCGTCGGCGAGGAACGGGGGGAGGCCGTGGCTGCGCGAGACGTCGAGGAAGCGGTCGGTGCGCCGCTCGGAGATCGAGGCCACGTCGGCGGCGACGATCGCGAGGAAGTCGAGCACGTAGGCGACCGGCGCCCCGTGGAAGTTGCCGTTGCTCTCGACCCTCCCGTCGGGGGTGACGACCGGGTTGTCGACGGCGGAGGCGAGCTCCCACCCCGCGACCCGGGCGGCGTGGTCGACGGTGTCGCGGGCCCCGCCGGCCACCACCGGTGCGCAACGCAGCGAGTAGGCGTCCTGGACGCGGGTGCAGGCGTGGGTGCGGTGGCTCTCACGGATCCCGCTGTGCGCCAGCACTTTGCGGATGTTCGCGGCAGACACGGCCTGCCCCGGCTGGGGCCGCAGCGCGTGGAGGTCGGCGGCGAACACGTCGTCGGTGCCGAGCAGACCCTCGACCGACATGGCGGCGGCGACGTCGGCGACGACGAGCAGCTCGCGCAGGTCGTGGACGGCGAGACAGAGCATGCCGAGCATGCCGTCGGTGCCGTTGATGAGGGCCAGGCCCTCCTTCTCCTCGAGCTCGACGGGCCGGATGCCGGCCGCGGCCAGGGCGTCGGCGGCCGGCATCCGCTCTCCGTGCGCGTCACGGACGACACCCTCGCCCATGAGGGCCAGCGCGCAGTGCGCCAAGGGGGCGAGGTCGCCCGAGCAGCCGAGCGAGCCGTACTCGTGGACGACCGGGGTGATGCCGGCGTCGAGCAGGGCGGCGTAGGTCGTGAGGGTCTCCTCGCGGATGCCGGTGCGCCCCGTCGCGAGGGTCGAGATGCGCAGGAGCATGAGGGCGCGCACCACCTCGTGCTCGACCTCGGGGCCGGAGCCTGCGGCGTGCGAGCGGACGCGGGAGCGCTGCAGCTGGCGGCGCATCGCGACGGGAATGTGCCGGGTGGCGAGGGCGCCGAACCCGGTGGAGACGCCGTAGTGCGGCTCGGTGTCGTCGGCGAGGCCGCGGATCA
>DATITJ010000539.1:0-3474 GCA_035467935.1 Ornithinibacter sp. | reverse complement strand
CCCCGTGGTCGGGTGTGTCGCACCGGGTGCTCCTCCCTGCACTCCCCATGGCTCACCCGTCGATGACGAGTGTGGTGGGGCGCCCGGCAGGAGGTGGGCGAGGCCGTGCTCCACGCCTCTCGGCGCTGATCGCGGCTCCTCAAGTCTGGGCCTAGCCAGACACGATGCCCCAGATTACCGGTATGCCGGGGTGGGTCCAAATCGCTGCCCCGTCGCCGTCGCCACCGCAGCGGCCGCGTGCCCCGCCCCCGGCCGCCTACGCCTCGGCGAGGTCGAAGGCCGGGGCGTAGCGGAAGGGGCCGGCGAGCCCGGGGTGCCAGGCCTGAAGGCGCTTGACCTGGAAGTGGTCGTCGGGCCACGGACCCGGGGAGCCGACGCCGTGGCGGGCCGCGGTCTCGAACCCGAAGTGGGCGTACCACCCCGGGTCGCCGAGGAGCACGACCGAGGGCTCGTGCCGCTGGTCGGCGGTGACGAGGACGGCGGCGACGAGCGCCGAGCCGATGCCCTCCCCCTGCCGGTCGGGGCGCACGGCGATCGGGCCGAGCCCGACCGAGGGCCCCTGCCCCATGGCGGCCCGGCTGCACACGACGTGGCCGACGACCTCGCCGTGCAGCTCGGCGACGAAGGTCAGGGTGTCGAGGACGTCGCCGTCGGCACGCAGCCGGTCCAGGATGCGGGTCTCGACCGAGTGCTCCGCGCCATCGGGCGCCCCGAAGGCCGCGTCGTGCAGCGCGCGGGTCGGCTCCTCGTCGCCGGGGAGCTCGCGTCGGATGACGAGGGCGGGGTCCATCCCGTCATCCTGTCAGCACCGGCCGCCCGCGCACGAGCGAGTAGAGCGCGTAGCCGAGCGAGCGGCCGTCCCGCTCGACGGTGAGGCGGTCCTCGGCGACCTCGTCCCCCGGCGCGGCGACACCCTGCAGCGATGCCAGGAGCGCCGGCGCGAGGTGCGAGGACCACACGACGAGGACGCCTCCGGGTCGCAGTGCGGCGCGAGCGGCGGCGAGCCCGGGCCCGGCGTAGAGGCGAGTGTTCTCGGGATGCACGAGGAACCCCGGGCCGTTGTCGACGTCGAGGAGCACGGCGTCCCAGCGCCCCACCGGCCGGGGCACCCGCCGGGCGAGGACGTCCGCGACGTCGAGGACGTGCAGGTCGCACCGCGGGCCCTCGAGGCCGGCCAGCTCGGGCACGAGCCCCTGCCGGGCCCAGCCGACGAGCGGCGCGGCGAGCTCGACGACGTCGACGTGCTCGACACGGGGGTCGTCGAGCACCGCGCGGGTCGTGAAGCCCAGCCCCAGACCCCCGACGAGGACGCGACGCGGGGCGGGGTGGCGGCCCAGCGCCTCGCTCGCGAGGACGACCTCGGTGGAGGTGTCGGCGGTGTCCATCGCGAACGCACCGTCCACGACGAGCTCGAGGACGGCGCCACGGCGGCGCAGGGACACCTCACCGTGCGGCGTGTCCGCCCGGGCCACGGTGACCGCCGACCCGGGCTCGGGTGGGTCGGGCGCCGGCCCGTGCAGGCTCAGGACGTGGCCGCGGCGCCCACCCTTCGCGTCGGTCATCAGGTCACCCTACGGTCCGGGGATCGGCGGGCGACGTGACCGGGAGGGCACCGAGGACGACGGGCGGGCACGCGCGGTGGTGACCCACCGGCATACCCGCCCGTCGTGTGCGGGAGGACCGACTCGTCAGAGGCGGTCGAGCCCCAGCTCGCTGTCGTCGAGGCGGACGGCCTCACCCGAGCCGGGCCCGAAGGCGGCGTAGGTGTAGTCGTCGTAGCTCGGCATGGAGTACATCGCGGCCTTGGCCTCCTCGGTCGGCTCCACCGCGATGTTGCGGTAGCGGGGCAGGCCCGTGCCGGCCGGGATGAGCTTGCCGAGGATGACGTTCTCCTTCAGCCCCAGGAGGGAGTCGGACTTGCCCTCCATCGCGGCCTCGGTGAGGACGCGGGTGGTCTCCTGGAACGACGCCGCCGACAGCCACGACTCCGTCGCGAGCGAGGCCTTGGTGATGCCCATGAGCTCGGGACGACCCGAGGCCGGCTTGCCGCCCTCGGCCAGGACGCGACGGTTCTCGTCCTCGAAGCGGCCACGCTCGGCGAGCATGCCCGGCAGGAGGTTGGCGTCGCCCTCCTCGATGATCGTGATCCGGCGCAGCATCTGCCGGACGATGACCTCGATGTGCTTGTCGTGGATCGACACGCCCTGCTGGCGGTAGACGCTCTGGACCTCGTCGACGAGGTGCATCTGCGTCTGGCGCGGGCCGAGGATGCGCAGCACGTTCTTCGGGTCGATGTTGCCGACCGTCAGGCGCGTGCCGACCTCGACGTGCTGGCCGTCCTGCACGAGCAGGCGGGCCCGCTTCGTGACCGGGTAGGCGTGCTCCTCGGAGCCGTCGTCCGGGGTGAGCAGGATGCGACGCGACTTGTCGGTCTCCTCGATGGTGATCCGGCCCGAGGCCTCGGCGATCGGGGCGACACCCTTGGGGGTGCGCGCCTCGAACAGCTCGACGACACGCGGCAGACCCTGCGTGATGTCGTCACCCGCCACACCACCGGTGTGGAAGGTCCGCATCGTCAGCTGGGTGCCGGGCTCACCGATCGACTGGGCCGCGATGATGCCGACGGCCTCGCCGATGTCGACGAGCTTGCCCGTCGCGAGCGAACGGCCGTAGCACAGCGCGCACGTGCCGACCTTGGAGTCGCAGGTGAGGACCGAACGGATCCGCACCGCGTCGACGCCGGCCCCGAAGATCGCGCCGATGACGACGTCCCCGAGGTCGATGCCGGCGTGAGCGAGCACCTCGCCGTCCTTGACGACGTCCTCGGCGAGCGTGCGGGCGTAGACCGAGGTCTCGACGTCGTCGTGGACCGTGCGGTTGCCGGTGCGCTCGTCGATCGCCGCGATCGGCATCGGCAGGCCACGCTCGGTGCCGCAGTCGTCCTCACGGATGATGACGTCCTGCGAGACGTCGACGAGGCGACGCGTGAGGTAGCCCGAGTCGGCGGTCCGCAGCGCGGTGTCCGCCAGGCCCTTGCGCGAGCCGTGCGTGGAGATGAAGAACTCGAGCACCGACAGGCCCTCGCGGAAGTTCGCGCGGATCGGTCGCGGGATGATGTCGCCCTTCGGGTTGGACACCAGGCCACGCATACCGGCGATCTGGCGCAGCTGCATCCAGTTGCCACGCGCACCCGAGGACACCATCCGGTAGATGGTGTTGGTCCGCGGGATGTTGGCCTCCATCTCCTTGGCGATCTCGTTGGTCGCCTGGGTCCAGATCTCGATGAGCTCCTGGCGACGCTCGTCGTCGGTGATGAGACCACGCTCGTACTGCGTCTGGACCTTGGTGGCCTTCTCCTCGTAGCCCTCGAGGATCTCGAGCTTGCGCGGCGGGGTCACGACGTCGGAGATGGCGACCGTGGTGCCCGAGCGGGTCGCCCAGTGGAAGCCGTACTCCTTGAGCGCGTCGAGGCTC
>DATITJ010000538.1:0-5693 GCA_035467935.1 Ornithinibacter sp. | reverse complement strand
GTGCCCTCCTGGGTCGGCACGACCTGGAAGCGGTTGACCCGCCCCGGGATCATGTCCATCTTCTGGAGGAACACCGGCACCCAGAACGAGTGGATGACGTCGCGGGCGGTGAGGACGAACTCGACGCGCTCGCCGACCGGGAGGTACAGGGTCGGGATGGTCTCCTCGGCGCCCTCCTCACCGGTGAGGATCGCCTGCGTGCCGACCTCGTGCACCTCGTCCTCGACGTAGTTGAAGTCCCAGCTCCACTGCTTGCCGACCACGTTGACCGTGACGTCGGCGGGCTTGGAGGTGTCGAGCAGGGCCGACTCGTCGCGCGCGGTGTAGTAGAAGAGCACGATGACCATGAAGATCGGGACCACGGTGTAGAGGATCTCGATCGGGATGTTGTAGCGCAGCTGCACGGGCAGCTCGTTGTCGTCCTTCTTGCGGCGGTAGGCGACGACGCACCACGCCGTCAGCCCCCACACGAGGACCCCGACCGCGAGGGCGGCGATCCAGGCGCCGATCCACAGCGACGTGACCCGCTCGCCACCCTCGGTGACGGCCGGGGGCAGCCACCCGGTCGAGGCGTTCCCTCGCAGCTCGCCGCTGGCGCAGCCACTCAGGGTCGCGACGGACAGCGCACCGATGAGGGCCCCGGCACCCAGGCGGAGCCGGGGTCTACGGGGCGATGAGAGGTCGTGCTGAAGCACCGCGGCACCCTTCGTCTGGGGGAGGTCGACGGACGCGACAAACCCTACTGCACACCCCCCGACGAAGTCAGGCAGGGTGGGGCTACCGTCCAACCATGTCGAACGCCCGGATCGAGCCCGTGGCACCGGGTCTGCTCGACGCCGCGCACGGTCCGCTGCACCCCCTGGCCGCCCGCACGCTCGAGTCCGCGGTGACCGCTGCGTGGGCCGACCCGACCCGGCTCCACCCCGCGGGCCGCCGCTCGCGTGCCCTGCTCGACACCGCCCGCGAGGTCCTCGCCGAGGGGCTGCGCGTGCGCCCCGACGAGCTGTCGGTGCACGCGAGCCCCGAGGCCGCCCTCGAGCTCGCCGTCACCGGGCTGCGTCACGCGCGTCGCCGCACCGGGGAGCGGGTCGTGGCCGGCGCGACCGCGCGCGCGGTCGTGCTCGTGCGGCCCGGGGTGGGCTCCCCCGTCCCCGTCGACCCCACCGGTGCCGTCGACGTCGAGGCGTATGCCGGGGCACTGGCCGGCGGCGACGTCGCCGCCGCGGTGCTCCAGACCGCCAACGCCGAGGTCGGCACCCGGCAGCCGGTGCGCGAGGTCGCCCGCGCCTGCCGCGACCACGACGTACCGCTGGTGCTGGACGCCACGGCATCCGCAGGCCGTGACGGGTGGTGCGACGCCGCCCTCACCGAGGCCCCCGTGGTCGTGGCCGACGCCGCGTCCTTCGGCGGGCCCCCGCTCGGGCTGCTCGCCGTGCGCACCGGCACCCGGTGGTCGCTCCCCGGCCCCCGCCGCGAGGCGGAGCACGGCCGGGAGCCGGCCGCGCCGTGGGTGCCCCCGGTGCTCGCCGCGGCGGAGGCGTGGCGCCAGTCCGTCGGTGACCACGACGCGGACGAGGCCGACGCGCGCTCGCTCGTGGACGGCATCCGCGCGGCCGCGGAGGCCGTGCCCGACGTCGAGGTGGTCGGCGACCCCCTCGACCGGCTCCCCCACGTCGTGACCTTCAGCGTGCTGTACGCAGACGGCGAGGTGCTCCTCGAGGAGCTCGCCGGCCGTGGCCTGCTCGTGGCGTCGGGCTCGGCCTGCACGTCGAGCGCACTGCGCCCCAGCCACGTGCTCGCCGCGATGGGCGTGCTCACGCACGGCAACGTGCGGGTGACCCTGCCCCTGCGGTCCGTCTCGCCCGACCGGGCGGCCGACGTCGAGCGCCTGTGCCACGCGCTGCCGGATGCCGTCGCGACCGTGCGCCGCCGCCTCGGGACGGACGACCTGTGAGCGGCGACGAGCCCGGGGGGGACCGCGACGACACCGAGCCCACCCCGAGCCGGGGGGGATCCCCCGTCGTGGACGCCCGCGGCACGAGGTGCCCGGTGCCGGTGATCCGGCTCGCCCGGGCGGCACGCGACCTCCCCGAGGGCGCGACCGTGGTGCTCCTCGCCGACGACGTCGCCGCGTGGTCGGACGTGCCGGCGTGGGCCCGGATGAAGGGGCACGAGGTGACCCTGCACGACGAGGACGACGGCTGGACGGCATACCGCGTCGTCATCGGGGCACGGCAGCCGCGCGGTCAGTCGCCCAGGTCCGGCTGAGGCGCCTGCAGCGCCTCGGCGAGCCGGGAGAGGTACTCCTCGCGCGGCCACTCCTGTGCCCCGAGGCGGAGGAGGTGGTCCGTGGCCCATTGCACGTCGACGAGCCGTCGCGGGTCGCCGTCGGCGTGCAACCGCTCGACGAGCCCGACGAGGGCCACCTTCGAGGCGTCGCGGACGCTGTGGAACATCGACTCCCCCGCGAAGAGGCCGCCGATCGAGACGCCGTAGAGACCCCCGACGAGCTCGCCGTCCCGCCACGCCTCGACGCTGTGGGCCCAGCCGAGCTCGTGGAGCCGGCCGTAGGCGGCGGTGATGTCGTCGGTGATCCACCCCCCCACGCGGGAGGGGTCGCCGCAGCGGCGCACCACCTCGTCGAACGCGCTGTCGACCCGCACGTCGAAGCGGTCGACCGCCTTGCGCAGCGACCGGCGCACCCGCAGGGCTCCGACCGGGATGACGCCGCGCGGGTCGGGTGACCACCAGCCGACGGTGCCGCTGCCGTGCGGGCCCAGCCCCATGGGGAAGAGCCCGATGCGGTAGGCCGCGAGCAGCGTGCCCGGCTCGAGGTCGGCCCCGGCGGCGACGAGGTCGTCACCGGGGGTGGCCCGGGCCGCGTCGAGCATCCACGACGTGGCAGGGGGCTCGACGGGCGGGAAGACCACGGCGCGACGCTGGCGGTGAGGGGTCAGTCGCGGGCCGTGCGCACGAGGGGGGCGATCTCCCCGGCAGCCTCGTCGCCGTAGGCGTCGCCGAAGCGGGCGAGGAAGGTCTCGCGGGTGACGACGTACTCCTGCGTGCCCACGGTCTCCATGACGTAGGCCGCGAGGACGGAGCCGATCTGGGCGCAGCGCTCGTGGCCCAGCCCGCCGGCCAGGCCGACGAGGAAGCCCGCGCGAAAGGCGTCGCCGACGCCGGTCGGGTCGACGCGCTCGACGTCGCCCGCGATGGTCACGTGGACGGGGTCCTGGCCCTTGGTGCGGATGTCGGCACCGTCCTTGCCCCGGGTGATGACGCGGGTCGTGACCCGGTCGTCGATCTCCTCCTGGCTCCAGCCCGTCTTGGTCTCGGTGAGGTACGACTCGTACTCGTTGGTGATCAGGTAGTCGGCGCCGTCGATGAGCTTGCGGATGAATGGGCCGTCGGCGAACGCCAGCTGCTGCGACGGGTCGGCGACGAAGGGGATGCCGCGCGCGCGGCACTCCTCGGTGTGCCGGAGCATCGCCTCGGGGTCGTCGGCGCCGATGAGCACGAGGTCCAGGCCCCACTGCTCGTGGATCGGGCCGAGCTCGATCATCCGGGCCTCGGACATCGCGCCGGCGTAGAACGTGGCGATCTGGGCCATCGTGTCGTCGGTGGTGCAGACGAAGCGCGCCGTGTGGCGCGAGTCGGAGATGTGCACGTGGTCGGTGACGACGCCGTGCCGCGAGAGCCAGCTGCGGTAGTCGGCGAAGTCCTCACCGGCGGCGCCGAGGAGGATCGGCCGGGCGCCGAGTGTCGCCATGCCGAAGCAGATGTTGCCGGCGACGCCCCCGCGGCGGATCTCCAGCGAGTCGGCGAGGAAGCTCACCGAGATCTTGTGGAGCTGGTCGACGACCAGGGAGTCCGAGAAGCTGCCCCGGAAGGTCATGAGGTGGTCGGTCGCGATGGACCCGCTGACGGCGATCTGCACGGGACGAACCTACCCCGCGCACGCCGCGAGGGCCCGTGCCGGGTGGCACGGGCCCTCGCGGTGCCGGCCGGCGCCGGCCGGTCGGTGGGGTGGGCTCAGCCGAAGCTGTCGCCGCAGGCGCAGGAGCTGCCCGCGTTGGGGTTGTCGATCGTGAAGCCCTGCTTCTCGATGGTGTCGGCGAAGTCGATCGTCGCGCCCTCGAGGTAGGGGGCGCTCATCCGGTCGACGACGACCTCGACCCCGTCGAAGTCGCGCACGAGGTCACCGTCGAGGGTGCGCTCGTCGAAGTAGAGCTGGTAGATGAGTCCGGAGCAGCCGCCCGGCTGCACCCCGACCCGCAGGCGGAGGTCGTCGCGACCTTCTTGCGCGAGCAGGGACTGCACCTTGTCGGCGGCGACACCGGTGAGCACGACGCCGTGGGCGGTGGCCTCGGTCGTCGTGGCCTCGGTGGTCTGGAGCTGGTCGCTCATGGGCTGCACTCCTCGTGCTGGCGGTGGCCTTCGGTCCGGCCCCGGTCGCGGTGGTCAACCCCTCGGGTCTCCCCCGTGTTCCCGGGCTTCCGCCAAGGATACGTTGCGCGCCCGGGTCAGCGGGCCGCCGCCCGGGTCAGCGGGCCGGCGACCAGGTCCGTGCGACGCGGGCGGTGCGCGCGGTGAGCGTCTGCACCGGGTCGGCGACCATCGCCTCCACCTCGCGCGTCGAGTCGGCCACGGCATAGGTCCCGGCGAGGCCCAGCGTCATCGTCTCGCGGCGGCCGACGAGGCACTGCCCCGCCACGAGCACCGCGGGTCGACCCGTCTCGAGGGCCGCGGCGGCCACACCGGCGACGACCGAGCCGCGCATCGTCGACCAGTCGACGAGACCCGCGCCGGTCACGACGAGGTCGCTGCGGGCCGCCGCGACACCGAAGGCGCACGAGCGCAGCACCTCCGCGACCGCACTGACGCGACGGGCGCCGAGCGCGAGGAGCGCGTACCCGAGCCCCCCGGCGGCCCCCGCGCCGGGCTCGCGGTCGAGACGGCGCGGCATCCCGGTGAGCAGGTCGACAGGAGTGCTCGGCAGCGCGCCGCCGAGCACGTCGGTGAAGTGGCCGACGGCGGACTCGAGTGACTGGGCCTGCTCGGCGGAGGCGCCCTTGCGCGGGGCCTCGACGGCGCTCGTGCCCTGCAGGCCGAGCAGCGGGGTGTCCTCGTCGGTGGCGAGCACGAGGTCGACGCCCGAGAGGCGGTCGACCACGCCGGGGAGGCCGAGCAGGGCGTCGTGGGGGGCGTCGGCGAGGGCGAGGCCGCCACGGGCCAGGGCCGAGGCCGGACCGGCGCCCAGCGCGGCGAGGAACCCGGCGCCCGCGTCGTTGGTGCTGCTCCCGCCGACGCCGATGACGACCTTGTGCGCTCCCTGCGCGACGGCCGTCTCGAGCAACAGGCCGACACCCCACGTGCTGGTGAGGGCGGGATCGCGCTCGTCGGCGTCGAGGAGATGGATGCCGGTCGCCTGGGACGCCTCCACGTATGCCGTGCGGCGCCCGTCGCGCTCGACCACGAGCACGGCGGCGGGCACCTCACGGCCGAGGGGGTCGGTCACCGTCGTCGCGACGGTGGTGCCGCCCAGCGCCCGCGAGAGGACGTCGAGGAAGCCGGGGCCGCCGTCGGACAGGGGCAGCAGCTCGACCTCGTCGTGGGGGGCGCCGGTGGCCCAGCCCTCACCCATCGCGGTGGCCGCCTGCACCGGGCCGAGCGTGGACCCGAAGGAGTCCGGG
>DATITJ010000537.1:0-3836 GCA_035467935.1 Ornithinibacter sp. | reverse complement strand
CAGGCGTTGAGCACGCTGTCGAAGAGCTCGAGGTAGACCGCGTTGTTGAGGTGGCCGAACATGTCGTTGTCCGACCAGCGGGTCGGCACGGGCTCCAGGGCGTCGAAGTCCTCGCGCCGCAGGCGGCGCGGGTCGGGCTCGATCATGACGCCGATCGTATGCCGGGCCGGCCGGCCTCAGTCGCCGGTGCCGGGGGAGGTGGCGTCGGGGCCGGAGCGGGGGACCAGGGTGCGCTCGAGGAGCTCGCGGACCTCGTCGCTCAGCTGCATCTCCGGCAGCTCGACGTCGAGCGGTGGGGCGTCGCAGTGCACGCCGTAGCAGAAGGCGTCGGGAATGCCGCGGTGGCCGGCGGCCTCGTCGGCGATCGCGGGGAGCCGGTCGTCGGCGAGGAGCGAGCGCCAGGCGCGGGCGTCCTCGCGGGGCAGGTCGCCGAGGGTGACGGTGCGCTCGAGGGTGCGGCCGGCGATGCCGCCCGTGCGGCGTACCCGCACGGCGGTGGGTCCCGGCTGGTCGCCGGGGGCCGGCTCACCAGGACCGGGCACCTCGCCGGGGGCGGGCTCCTCGCCGGGGCCCTGGCCACCGTCGGGCGGCGGGGCGGGCGCGCCCGGGGCGTCGACGGCATCCGAGATGCCGACGGCGTCCCAGGCGGAGCGCACGGCGGTGACGACCTCGGAGCCCTCGCCGTGCCGCGCGGTCGCCGCCGCGACGGTGAGCCGGGCGAACGTGGCGAAGTCGCAGTCGGCGCTGATGTCGCCGGTGATCGTGTCGAACCAGACCTGGCCGGCGACCTCCCAGGCGGGGCCGCCCAGGGTGGTGGCCAGGACGTGGAAGGCCTTGTTGGGGATGCCGGAGTTGATGTGGACGCCGCCGTTGTCGTCGGCGGTGTCGACGTAGTCGCGCAGGTGCGCCGGCTGGGGGTCCTTGCCCAGGCGCGGGTCGTCGTAGGCCGTGCCGGGGGCGGCCATCGACCGCAGCGCGACCCCCTGCACCCCGGGCGCCAGCAGCTCGGCACCGACCAGCCAGTCGGCCTCGTCGGCGCTCTGGCCGAGGAGCCGCTGCTTGACGAGCACCCCGAACACGTCGGACACCGACTCGTTGAGGGCCCCGGACTGGTCCCGGTAGTTCAGGCCCGAGGTGTACTGCGTGACGCCGTGGGCCAGCTCGTGCCCGATGACGTCGAGGCTGCGGGTGAACGGCAGGAAGATCACGCCGTCGCCGTCGCCGAACACCATCTGGGTGCCGTCCCAGAAGGCGTTGTCGTAGTCGCGCCCGAAGTGCACGGTGGCGACGAGGGGCAGGCCACGGCCGTCGAGGGAGTTGCGGCCGTAGGCCTCCTGCCACAGCGCCCACGTGGAGCCGAGCCCGTCGTAGGCCTCGGTGACGGCCTGGTCACCGGTGGCGGGGTCCCCCTCGCCGCGCACCCTCGTGCCCGGCAGTTCGGTGCCCCGCTTCGCGTCGTGGATCGAGCGCCGCGGGCCGTCGGCGGTGCCGCGGGCCGGGCGGGGAAAGCGGCGCTGGCGCCGCGGGCGGGCCGGGCCGGGGCGCAGCTCGGCCCCCCGGGACTCGCGCAGCCCGGCGTCGACGTCGAGGGTGGCCTGGGCGTGGGCCGCCAGGTGCGGGTCGTCGGACGACGCGAGCGCCTCGAGGAGGTAGGGCGGCACGATCGAGCACAGCGGCGGGTGGGCCGACGAGGGTGACGACAGCGGCGGGTGCGGCGACGACGGGAGCTGGTGGGACGGCATACGACCACCCTGCCCCGCCCCACCGACACCCGCGACCGGAGGCCTGTACCGGAATCGACCAATAGGTCGATCTGGGTACGTACCGACATCGACCAATTGGTCGGTGCCGGTACGGCAAGTGCTTTCGGGCCTGGGGAAGTGCCTACCCGCGGTCGATCTGCATGACGACGGCCTTGGGCTCGGTGAAGAACTCGCGCGAGAAGGTGCCGCCCTCGCGCCCCACGCCGCTGTCGCCCACGCCGCCGAAGGGAGTGCGCAGGTCGCGGATGAAGAAGCAGTTGACCCACACGGTGCCGGCGCGCAGCCTGGACGCGACCCGGTGCGCCCGGGAGAGGTTCTCGGTGAAGAGCATCGCGTTGAGGCCGTAGCGGGTGTCGTTGGCCAGCGCCACGGCCTCCTCCTCGGTGTCGAAGGAGTTGACCACGCACACCGGGCCGAAGATCTCCTCGCAGTACGGCGCGGCGTCCAGGGCCAGCCCGTCGATGATCGTCGGGCGCACGACCCACGACCCGTCGTCGGCGACACCACCGGTGTGGATGGTCCCGCCCAGCGCCTCGGCGCCCTCGACGTAGGAGACGACCTTGTCGAAGTGCCGCTTGCTCGCCAGGGACGAGAACCTCGTCGCCGGGTCGAACGGGTCACCGATGGTCAGCGCCTCCGCGGCCGCGACGAACCGCCGCAGGAAATCGTCGTAGAGCGAGGAGTGCACGAACAGTCGCGACCCGGCGAGGCAGATCTGCCCGGCGTTGCGGAAGATCGCCTCGACCGCCCAGTACACGGCGTTGTCGACGTCGGCGTCCTCGAAGACGATGTTCGCGCCCTTGCCACCGAGCTCGAGCGACACCGGCGCGAGGTGCGTCGCCGCCGAGGTCATGACGTGCCTGCCGGTCGTCGACGACCCGGTGAAGGTCACCCGGTCCACCCGGTCGTCACCGGTGAGCGTCGCACCCGCCGGCGCCCCGTAGCCGTTGACGACGTTGAGCACCCCGGGGGGGAAGCCGGCCTCGGCGGCCAGGCGCCCGAGCATCGTCACCGACGCCGGGGTGTCCTCACTCGGCTTGATGATGCAGGTGTTGCCCCACGCGATCGCCGGCGCGATCTTCCACGACGCCATCATGAGCGGGAAGTTCCACGGGCTGATCGCCGCGACGACGCCGGCCGGCCCGAACTCGCTGTAGGTGTGGTGCCCGGAGTCCATCGGGTAGACCTCGCCGACGGCGTCGCGCTGGTGGTCGGCGAAGAAGCGGAAGTTCCACACCGAGCGCGCGACGTCGTGCCTGGCCTGCTCGAAGGGCTTGGCCATGTTCGTGGAGTCCAGACGCGCGAGGTCGTCGGCGCGCTCCTCCATGAGGTCGGCGAGCCGGTGGATCGCCTTGGCCCGCTCCACCCGCCCCATCCGCGGCCACGGACCCTCGTCGAAGGCCTTGCGCGCGCTCACGATGGCGCGCTCGGCGTCCTTCTCGGACGCCTCCGCCGCCTGCGCCCAGACCTCGCGCGTCCAGGGGTTCCAGACGTCGAAGCGCCTGCCGTCGATCGACTCGACCTCTTCGTTGTCGATGATGTGGCCGAAGAACTGGAGCTCGCTCATGGGTTCACCTTCTGCGGTGGGGTCGGGGATGGTCTCTGGTGGGGGATGCCGGAGGCCGGCTCAGGCGATGTCGCGCGGGTCGGGTGCCCCGCGGCGCTCGGCGATGGTGACGTCGCCGGCGCCCCAGTGGGTCAGGGGCACCTCGCGGATGACGACCCGGATGCTCTCGACCGGGGCGTCGACCGCCTCGGACGTGGCGTGCGTGAGGGCGGAGATGAGCGTGCGCAGCTGCACCGGCGTGCGGCCCTCGGCGAGGGTGACCTCGATGAGCGGCATGGCTACTCCGCCCCGCCGTTGAGGAAGACCGACCCCAGGTTGGTGAAGTGCAGCGCGGTGCTCGACCCGGGGGGTGAGAACACGGCATCCGTCATGCCACCGGTGAGCACGATCCAGCCGGCCTCGATGGCGTGGCCTCGGCGGGCGAGGTCGTTGGCCGCGAGCGCGAGGGCCTCGCCGGGGTGGCCCTTCACCGCGGCCCCGGTGGCCGAGTCGACGATCACCCCGCC
>DATITJ010000536.1:0-3751 GCA_035467935.1 Ornithinibacter sp. | reverse complement strand
GCCATCTTGATCGCCCCGGGCTTGAACTCCTTGAGCTCGAAGGAGCGCGACATCGTGGCCTCGGGGAAGACCCCGACGATCTCCCCCGCACGCAGCGCCCGGATCGCGGCGGCGAACGCCTCGCCGCCCTTGTGCCGGTCGACCGGGATGTGGTGCATCCCGCGCATGAGGGGGCCGGTGGCGCGGTGGGAGAAGACCGACTTCTTGGCCATGAAGCGCACGTAGCGCCGGTGCGGCCAGACCGGCAGCCCGGCATACATGAAGTCGAGATAGGACGTGTGGTTGATCGCCATGACGGCGCCGCCGACCCTGGGCACGTGCTCCTCACCGGTGATGGTGAAGCGGGTGCCCTGCACGAAGAAGAGGGTCCGCACCGCCGCGATGACGGGACGGTACACGGGGTCGTTCATGCTCTCACCCTAGGCCAGCGGGCCGTGCGCACCGCCCTTGCGACCGGCGCCCGCCGTCGTGCGGCTCAGCCCGCGCTCAGGGGACGGCGCACGGCATCCGCTCAGCCGACCCGCGGCGGCTGCCACGCCAGCTGGAGCACCTGCTCGCCCAGCTCGCGCGACACGACCCGGCCACGACCCGGCGGCTGCGGCGAGGCCTTGGTGCGCCCGATGAGCGCGCCCTCGTCGGGGCTGCCGGACAGGAGGATTCCCGGCGAGCCCAGGTCGCGCACGGCTTGGAGCACCGGCTCGAACATGGCCCGCGAGGCACCACCGCTGCGGCGGGTGACCGCGAGGTGGAGGCCGACGTCGCCGGCCTGCGCGAGGAGCGGCACGAGCGGGCGCAGCGGGCTGCCGGCGGAGGTCACGACGAGGTCGTAGTCGTCGACGAGGAAGAACACCTCGGCCCCCTGCCACCACGAGCGGGCCCGCAGCTGCTCGGGGGTGACGTCGGGGCCCGGCAGACGCGTGCGGAGGAACTCGGTGATGCCCTCGACGGCCGCGGCGGTCTGCTCCTCGGTCGTGAGGTACTCCCCCAGGTGCTCCTCGGGGAGCTCACCGAGCAGGGCGCGCCGGTAGTCGACGACGAAGAGCCTGGCCTCGCTCGGCGCGTGCAGCCGGGCCACCTCGTGGGCGTAGGACCGCAGGAACGCGGACTTGCCGCTGTCGCTGTCGCCGAAGAGGTAGACGTGCGGCTCCTCGACGAGGTCGAGCCCGATCGGTGCGAGGTCGCTCTCGTCGACGCCGAGCAGCAGGCGCCGGTCGTCGGGCCCGGCGAGCTCGCGGACCCGCTTCAGGGTGACCTGTGACGGCAGGAGGCGCAGCTTGGGTCCGCGAGGGCCCGTCCACGCGGCGTTGACCCGGGTGACGAGGTCCTCGACCCCCTCGCCGAGGTCGTCGACGCTGCCGCGGTCGTCGACACGCGGGATGCCGGCGAGGAAGTGGTGCTTGGACATCGTGATGCCGCGCCCGGGACGGCCCTTGGGCACGTTGGTCGCGACGCGGCGGTCGACCTCGGAGTCGGTGGGGTCGCCGAGGCGCATCTCGATGCGGGTGCCGAGCACGTCGCGGATCTGGTTGCGGAAGTCCATCCACCGCGAGCTGGTGACGACGACGTGCACGCCGAAGGTGAGGCCCCGGCCGGCGAGCTCCTGGATCTGCCCCTCGAGCTCGTCGAACTCGGCCCGCACGGTGGGCCAGCCGTCGACGACGAGGAAGACGTCGCCGTGGCCGTCGTCGACCCGGCCCGCGGCCCGGCGGCTGCGGTAGGTCTCGATCGAGTCGATGCCGTGCGCCCGGAAGTAGCGCTCCCGGACGTCGACGATGCCGCGCACCTCGGCGACGAGGCGGCGCACGACCTCGGGCTCGCTGCGGTTGGCGACGCCGGCGACGTGCGCGAGCTTGGCGAGCGGGGTGAAGGTGCCGCCGCCGAAGTCGAGGACGTAGACCTGGCTCTCGAGCGGTGTCGTCGTGAGGGCGATGGCCGTGACGATGGTGCGCGCCATCGTGCTGCGGCCCGAGCGCGGGCCACCGACGACGGCGACGTGGCCGGCAGCCCCGCCGAGGCGCAGGACGTAGAGCTCGCGGCGCTGCTCGAGCGGCCGGTCGACGATGCCGACGGGGAGGACGTAGGAGCCCTGACCCCGCCACGAAGCGCTGACGAGGCCCAGCTCGGGGTCGGGCGCGAGGTCGCCGAGCAGCTGGTCCATCGAGTTGGGGACGTCGAGCGGCGGCAGCCACACCTGGTGCGCTGGTCGGCCGCGGCCCGTCATCCGCGCCACCGCGATGTCGAAGACGGCGCGCGACTCCTCCGGCTCGGTGGGCCCGCTGGCCGCCGGCGCCTCGGAACCCCGGCGGCCCGCGGCGACCGGCGCCAGGGTGTAGGGCAGGATCTCGGCCGACGACACGGGGGCCGACCCGTCGACGGCGGCGGCCCGGCGACGCCGGCCCTTCGGCGGCCCCGAGACGTAGGCGGCCTTGAACTTCGTGAGCGTCGTCTGGTCGGGCTTGAGGTAGCCCAGGCCGGGCACCGGCGGAAGCTCGTAGGCGTCGGGGACGCCGATGACGGTGCGCGACTCCCCTGCCGAGAAGGTGCGCAGGCCGATGCGGTAGGACAGGTGCGACTCCAGCCCGCGCAGGCGCCCCTCCTCGAGGCGCTGGCTCGACAGCAGCAGGTGCATCGACAGCGACCGGCCGAGCCGACCGATCGCGACGAACAGGTCGGCGAACTCGGGCTTGGCGGAAAGCAGCTCGGAGAACTCGTCGGCGACGATGAGCAGCGCCGGCAGGGGCTCGAGGTCGGCGCCCTGCGCGCGAGCGCGCTCGTAGTCGGTGACGTTGGCGAAGTTGCCCGCCGAGCGCAGCAGCTCCTGGCGGCGGGTCATCTCGCCCTGGAGGGCGTCCTGCATGCGCTCGACGAGGGTGATCTCCTGGCCGAGGTTGGTGATGACGGCCGAGACGTGCGGCATGTCGGCCATGCCCGCGAAGGTCGCGCCACCCTTGAAGTCGATGAGCACGAAGTTGAGCGCCTCGGGCGAGTGCGTCATCGCCAGCGCGAGCACGAGCGTGCGCAGCAGCTCGGACTTGCCCGAGCCGGTGGCGCCGATGACCAGGCCGTGCGGGCCCATGCCCTGCTGGGCGGACTCCTTGATGTCGAGTGCGACGACGGCCCCCGACTCGTCGACGCCGATCGGCACCCGGAGCCGGTCGCGCTGGAGGCGCGGACGCCACGCGCTGTCGGCGTCGAAGTCCCGCACGTCGCCCTGGCCGAGGAGGTCGACGAGCTCGGTCGCGGCGCTGAACGCGTCGCGCACCTCGGGCTCGTCCCCGGTGTAGCGCGGCGCGAGCCGGCGAGCGGCCGACTCCGCGCGCACCGTCGACAGCTGGTCGGCGACCCCGTGCGCCGTGCCGCGGGCCAGGCTGATGATCTCCAGTGGCAGGGTGCCGGCCCGGGGCCCGCGCTCGAGCTGCTGGCCGACGGCGAGGCGCAGCGTCGTGGGTGAGGCGAGCTCGCCCCACTGCTCGGGCAGGGTGAGCACGGTGACGCCGAGGACCCCGTCGGGGGTGACGACGGGGTTGCCCGGCGGCACGTCGCCCCCGTCGACCACGAGGAGCACGTGCGGCAGCGAGCCCTGCTCGCTCGGCCCGAAGCGCGGCCGCTCGACGATCTCGTGCGGGAGCAGCGACAGCAGGTCGTGCACCGACTCGCCGACCAGACGCACCGGCCCGACGGCATCCCGCTCGCGAGGGCTGAGGGCGTGCGGGAGCCACTTGAGCCACTCCCACTCCGAGCGCGCCTCTCG
>DATITJ010000535.1:0-2865 GCA_035467935.1 Ornithinibacter sp. | reverse complement strand
CGGCTCGAGCCGGCCCACGACATCGGCATCGTCCACCAGCGTGAGGACGGCCGGCTGGTCTTCGAGCACGCGCTGACCCGCGATGCCGTCATCGCCGCCGCGTCGCCGGCGCGGGTCGCGCGCGTCCATGCCCGCATCGCCCACGCCCTGGACTCGGTGCCCCGTGGGTCCCTCGCGCCGGCGGAACGCGCCTTCGACCTCGCGCACCACTGGCTCGCCGCGGGGCCGGTGCACGCGCCGCGGGCCTGGCGAGCCGCCGCCGCCGCCGCGGTCGAGGCGCGCCGTGACTTCGCGAACGTCGAGGCCGCCGAGCTCTACCGCCAGGCCCTGGGCGCCCACGCGCTGGACCCGGCCGGCACCCGTGAGGAGCGCTACGAGCTGCTCCTGTCGTTCTCCGAGGCGGCGGCCTGGGCGGGGCGCTGGCGGCCGGTGGTCGAGGCGGTGGTCGAGGCCGTGGCCCTCGCCCGGGCGGACGACGACCCCGAGCGGGTCGCCCGCGCCGCGGCGGAGCTCACCCGCTTCTCGGTGTGGCTGCCCCAGGAGCACGAGGAGGTCGACGAGGACCTCGTCGACGACCTGCGGGCCGTGCTGCGCGGCCTGGACCACCACGACTCCCGGGTGCGCTGCGTGCTCATGCTCGCGCTGGCGGTGCAGCTGTACTACGGGCCGGGGGCGGAGCCGGAGATCGAGGCGCTCGTCGACGAGGGCACGGCGGTGGCGCGGCGCCTCGGTGACCCGGCTCTGCGCGGGTGGGCGGCCCGCTCCGGGTGGCTGGCCCTGTGGCGCAGCGCCGCCCTCGAGCGCCGGCACGCGCTCGCGGTCGAGGAGCTCGCGGCCGCCTGCGAGTCGGGGGACGAGGCGGCGCAGGCCCTGGGGCACGTCGCGAGGGCGGGCACGGCGCTCGAGGAGGGGGATCTCGAGACCGGGCTGGCCGAGGCGGCCGCGGCCGAGGCCATCGCCCGTCGTCGCCGGATGGTCTACGTCGAGTTCGTGCTGCACTTCGTGCGGCTCAACCTGGCGCTGCTCGAGGGCGCCGACGGTGCCGCCCGGGCCCACACCGACGCCATGCGCACGATGAGCGACGGCATGGCGACACCGTCCATGGAGTGGACCGACTTCGGGGTGTCGTACGTGACCGCGACGTGGCGACCCGAGGTCGCCCACCAGGTGGCCCAGGGGATGTTCGAGTTCTACGGCGCCAACCCCTCGGAGATCGGGCAGGCCCCGCTGCTCCACGTGCTCGCGCTCGTGGGACGCGAGGACGACGTGCGGGCCGAGCTCGCCGTCCGACCGCTCGCGCCGCTGACCGACAGCTGGTCCCTCACCGCGGACGCCGGGGTGCGCGCCGTCGTGGCCGCGCTCCTGGGTGACGTGGCGCTCGCCCGCAGCGTGGTCGAGCTGTTGCGGCCCGCCACGGGCCGGATGGGCGTCTCCGGGATCTCCGTCGTGTCCGGCCCGGTCGACGGCTACCTCGCGCTCGCCCTGGCCGTGGTCGGGGAGCGCGAGGAGGCCGGCGCCCTCGCCGAGCGGGCCGAGGCGCTCGCGACCCGATGGGGCATGACGGCCTACCTGCGCTGGCTCGCCGAGCGCCGCGCCCACCTCGGTTTCTAGCGCGGGCGCGCGAAGACCCCGCTCACAGCGCCACGCCGCCGTCGCCGTAGCGGAACGCCCGCGCCTCGGCCCGCTCGAAGCGGCGCCGCACCAGGGCGTGCAGGAGACGGTAGCCGCCCCCGGCGAGCGCGAGCATCTGCTGTCGCGCCTCCGACGGCAGGCCGTGCATGACCCAGCCGACGATGAACGGCACGTCGCGCACCGGGTAGGACTTCCCGAGGGCCTTCTCGACGGCCGCGTACTCCCGCGCGGTCATCACCCGCTGGACCAGCGGCAGCACGACGGTCTCCTCGTGGCGCAGGTGCTCGTCGAGCACCTCGCGCAGGCCGGCGAGCCGGATGTCCAGGGCGTTGCGGTGCTCCTCGCAGGGGTGCTCTCCGACGGCGGCGAAGCCGTCGGCGCACGCCCCCACCAGCGGGTCGATCTCGGCGTGCTCCTCGCCCATGGCGCGCACCTCGGCCCGGTCGTCCTCGGTGCCGCGCGCCTCGGCGGCCTGCAGCAGCACGGGCCAGTAGTGGTCGTCCTCGGCGCTGTGGTGATGGTGCAGGACGGTGGCGAACCTGGCCCACCGGCGGATGAGCGCCTGCCACGTGTCGTGGTCACCGAGCGGGGTGGCCCGCACCGACGACGCGAACGCCGCGAGGTCGCGGCGGAACGCGTGGTGCATGACGTACATACCGGTGTGGTCGTGAGGGCCCTCGGCGACGTGGGTCTGGCCGGGGAGGTCGAGCTGGGGGTGGCGTTCTGACGTCGTGGCGGGTCGGGCGGTCATCGGGTCCTCCTGGTGGACGGTCGGGCGGGGTCCGCCCGGGGGTCGGGGTGTCGAGTCCTGCGCCGCTCGGTGCGGCCGGTCTCAGACCACAGTCGCCGCCCGACATTGGGCCCGGCTTGGGTGCCGGCCCGAAGCCGGGGCCAAGCGCGGGCCGGCACCGTCGACGTCGACACCACCACACCCCCAAGGAGCCCACCGTGTCCCAGCCAGACCCGCGCACCGTCAGCGGAACCGCCACCTCCGCCTCCGCCGCGGATGCCGTGAACGCGCCACCCTCGATCCTCGTCCTCGGCGGCACCGGCCAGATCGGCCGTGAGGTGCTCGGCGCCCTGCGCCGCCGTGGCGTGGCAGCCCGCGTCCTCGTGCGCGACCCGGCCCGCCTGGCGACCCTCGAGGGCGTCGACGTCCACGTCGGCGACCTGCGCGACCCGTCCTCGCTGCGCCGCGCACTGCAGGGCGTGGACGTCGTCTTCCACATCTCG
>DATITJ010000534.1:0-1949 GCA_035467935.1 Ornithinibacter sp. | reverse complement strand
TCGACCTCACCGACCTCTACAGCCCGCGGCTGCGCCAGCTGTGCCGGACGATCGACCCGACCCTCGACGAGGGCGTCTACGTCCAGTTCCCCGGCCCCCCCTACGAGACCCCGGCCGAGGTGCGGATGGCCGGCGTGCTCGGCGGCCACCTCGTCGGCATGAGCACCACGCTCGAGGCGATCGCCGCCCGTGAGGCCGGCATGGAGATCCTCGGCATCAGCCTGGTCACCAACCTGGCGGCCGGTCTGAGCGGCGAGCCGCTCGACCACGCCGAGGTCCTCGAGGCCGGCAAGGCCGCCGCGAGCCGGATGGGCGGTCTGCTCAGCCAGGTCGTCGCCCAGGTCTGATGCGCGTCCTGGTCACCGGGGCGGCCGGCTCGATCGGCCGCGTCGTCACCCTGGGCCTCTGCGACCTGGGCCACGAGGTCGTCGGCCTCGACCTGGTGCCGGAGCCGGAGGGCTTCACGGGCGACTGGCACACCGTCGACTGCGCCGACGCCGACGCGGTCATGGCCGCGTTCGCCGCTCAGTCCGTCGACGCCGTGGTGCACCTGGCCGGCATCCCCGACGAGCGCTCGCTGCCCGAGGCCCTCACCTCGCACGTCATCACCACCGCCGCACTGCTGGACGCGATGGTGGCCCACCAGGTGACCCGGCTGGTCTACGCCTCGTCCAACCACGCGGTCGGTCGCACGCCCCGACGAGAGCTCTCCTCCGAGCCGATCTCGATCGACGCCCTCCCCCGCCCCGACACGTTCTACGGCGTCGCCAAGGTCGCGGCCGAGGCGCTGATGCATCTCTACGCCGACCGCTACGCCCTCGACACGGTCTCGTGCCGCATCGGCTCCTTCCTCGACGAGCCGACGACCGCGCGTGGCTTGTCCACGTGGCTGTCCCCGGCCGACGGCGTACGCATGGTGGCGGCCGCGCTCACCGCGCCGGCGCCGGGCTTCGCGGTCCTCTACGGCATCAGCGCCAACACCCGCGCGTGGTGGGACCTCGAACCGGGACGACGCCTGGGCTACGAGCCGCAGGACGACGCGGAGGACTACGCCGACCGCATCCCGCACCGCGACGGGGACGACGCCGAGGCGACGCACGTCGGCGGACCGTTCGCGCTGGAGGAGTTCTACCGCCCTGCGCTGGGCGATACCCCCGCCTGAGCGGCCTTGACTTGGAGTGCACTCCAAGACGCAGACTGGGCAGGTGACGAGCCTGACCATCGCCGAGGCTGCCGAGCGGACCGGCCTCACCGCCCACACCCTGCGTTACTACGAGCGCGACGGGTTGATGCTGCGCTCGGTCGGGCGCGCCTCGTCGGGGCACCGCCGCTACACCGATGACGACCTCCGATGGATCCAGATGGTGACCCGGCTGCGCGCCACCGGTATGCCCATCCGCGACGTACGCCGCTATGCCGCGCTGGTCCGCGACGGACACGGCAACGAGGCCGAGCGCCTGGCCCTGCTGCTCGCGCACCGGGCGGTCGTCGAGCACCAGCTGGCCGAGGTCACCGGCCATCTGCGCGCCATCGACCACAAGATCGCGATCTACGAGAGCTCGGTCGAGCCCAGTCCGTGATCGGGGTTGACTTCGAGCGCACTCCAAGGAGTTCGCTGGAGTCATGACCCTTCACCAGCGACAGATCGGCACCCTCAGCGTCTCCGCCCTCGGCCTCGGCTGCATGGGGATGTCGGAGTTCTACGGCACCCCAGACGAGCAGGGCGGCATCGACACCATCCACCGGGCCCTCGGACTCGGCGTGACCTTCCTCGACACCGCCGACATGTACGGCCCGTTCACCAACGAGCAGCTCGTCGGCCGCGCGGTCGCCGGCCGCCGCGACGAGGTCCAGCTCGCCACCAAGTTCGGCAACGAGCGCCTTCCCGACGGCACCATGGTCGGCATCAACGGCCACCCCGACTACGTCCGCTCGGCCTGCGACGCCTC
>DATITJ010000533.1:0-7593 GCA_035467935.1 Ornithinibacter sp. | reverse complement strand
TTCAGGCGAGGGTGACGAGGTCGCGGTAGTCGGCGCTGAAGAGGTCCTCGACGCCGTCGGGCAGGAGCAGGATGCGCTCGGGCTCGAGCGCGTCGACCGCGCCCTCGTCGTGCGTGACGAGCACGACGGCGCCCTCGTAGGTGCGCAGCGCCCCGAGGATCTCCGCCCGCGAGGCCGGGTCGAGGTTGTTGGTCGGCTCGTCGAGGAGCAGGACGTTCGCCGAGGAGACGACGAGCAGGGCGAGGGACAACCGGGTCTTCTCGCCGCCCGAGAGCACCCCCGCCGGCTTGTCGACGTCGTCACCGCTGAAGAGGAACGAGCCGAGCACCTTGCGCACGTCGGTCTCACCGAGGTCGGGGGCGGCCGACTTCATGTTCTGGAGCACGCTGCGCGCGACGTCGAGGTTCTCGTGCTCCTGGGCGTAGTAGCCGACCTTGAGGCCGTGCCCGGGCTCGACCTGGCCGGTGTCGGGCGGGTCGACGCCTGCGAGCATCCGCAGCAGGGTCGTCTTCCCGGCACCGTTGAGGCCGAGCACGACGACGCGCGAGCCCCGGTCGATCGCGAGGTCGACGTCGGTGAACACCTCCTGCGAGCCGTAGGAGCGTGACAGGCCGCTGGCGCGCAGGGGGGTCTTGCCGCACGGTGACGGCTTGGGGAAGCGCAGCTTGGCGACCTTGTCCTGCACCCGCTCGGTCTCCAGCCCGGCGAGGAGCCGCTCGGCCCGGCGCGCCATGTTCTGGGCGGCGACGGTCTTCGTGGCCTTGGCTCGCATCTTGTCGGCCTGCGCCATGAGCACCGAGGCCTTCTTCTCGGCGTTCGCCCGCTCGCGCTTGCGGCGTCGCTCGTCGGTCTCGCGCTGCTGGAGGTAGGCCTTCCAGCCCAGGCTGTACTGGTCGAGCTCCCCGCGGTTGGCGTCGAGGTGGAAGACCTTGTTGACGACGGCCTCGAGCAGCTCGACGTCGTGCGAGATCACCACGAGGCCACCCTTGTAGCCCTTGAGGTGGTCGCGCAGCCAGGCGATCGAGTCGGCGTCGAGGTGGTTGGTCGGCTCGTCGAGCAGGAGGGTCTCGGCGCCGGAGTAGAGGATGCGGGCGAGCTCGATGCGCCGTCGCTGCCCGCCCGAGAGCGTGCCGAGGGTCTGCCCGAGCACCCGCTCGTCGAGACCCAGGGCCCCGGCGATCGCCGCTGCCTCGGACTCCGCGGCATACCCGCCGGCGGCCACGAACTCGGCCTCGAGCCGGCCGTAGCGCCGCATGGCGCGCTCCTGCTGCTCCCCCGACTCGGTGGCCATCGAGACCTCGGCGGCGCGCAGGTGGCGCACGATCGTGTCGAGCCCGCGGGCGGACAGGATGCGGTCGCGGGCCATGGTGTCGAGGTCCACGCCCCGCGGGTCCTGCGGGAGGTAGCCGACCTCGCCGGACCGGGTGATCGTCCCGGCGGCAGGCGGGGTGACGCCGGCCAGGGCCTTGGTCAGGGTGGTCTTGCCCGCGCCGTTGCGCCCGACGAGCCCGACGCGGTCACCGGGTGCGACGCGGAACGTCGCGTCGTCGAGGAGCAGGCGGGAGCCCGCGCGCAGCTCGACGGAGACAGCGGTGATCACAGGAGGCCTTTCGGTGGCGGCGGCCGGCACACGACGGTGCGGTGCGCGAGTGCACGACGGCGGGCGGTCGCCGTCTAGTCTAGGTGCCGCCGCGCGCCGCGCGGTCCACGCACCTCGCGACGGAGGCCCTGATGAGCTTCAACGACAACGTCACCCTCGACACCTCGCAGGTCAGGGGCGGTGGCGGTGGCGGTGGCGGCGCCCCGGGCGGCATGGTCGTCGGAGGCGGCATCGGGGGGATCGTCATCCTCATCCTCACGCTCCTCTTCAACGGCGTCTTCGGTGGCGGTGGCAGCGGCAGCGTCCTGCCGGCCGACACCGGGCAGGGCCAGGTGCAGGCCGCGGGCGACCAGAGCGCCGCGGCGTTCGAGCAGTGCAAGACCGGTGCCGACGCCAACGAGAACACCGAGTGCCGCGTCATCGGCACGGTGAACTCCGTCCAGGCCTTCTGGGCCGGCGAGCTGCCGCGCTACGGCAAGGAGTGGCAGCAGACCCAGACCGTGCTCTACCGCGGGTCCACCCCGTCCGCGTGCGGAACGGCGAGCAACCAGGTCGGGCCGTTCTACTGCCCGCTCGACAAGACCGTCTACATCGACGCCGACTTCTTCGCGATCCTCGAGGAGCAGTTCGGCAGCAGTGCCGGCCCGCTCGCGCAGGAGTACGTCGTCGCCCACGAGTACGGTCACGCCCTGCAGGACCAGCTCGGCCTCCTCGCCCGGGCGCAGCAGGACCCGCAGGGGCCGGAGTCGGGCGCCGTGCGCATCGAGCTCATGGCCGACTGCCTCGGCGGTGTCTGGGCCCACCACGCGACGACGGTCGAGGACGAGGACACCGGCACCCCGTTCCTCAAGCCGCTCACCGACCAGGACATCCAGGACGCGCTGTCCGCGGCGTCCGCGGTCGGTGACGACTCGATCCAGGAGAAGACCCAGGGCCGGGTCACGCCCGAGAACTGGACGCACGGCTCCTCGGAGGCCCGTCAGCGCTGGTTCCTCCAGGGTTTCAGGACGGGGGACCTCAACCAGTGCGACACCTTCGCGGTCTCGTCGGTCAACTGACCCGGGGGTCGGGCGCCGTCGCGTCGGCACAGACCGGCGTCAAGCGGTCACTCCTCGATCGTCACGCGCGCCGCGCGGCCCCGCTCGACCGCGCGACGCAGCACGTCGAGCCGCGGGTCGGGCAGGTCGTAGAGCTCGCGGCGCGGTAGGGCGCGCAGCCCGGCCAGCCGGTCGTCGTCGAGCAGCGCCGCCACGAGGGCCTTGTCCCCTCCGACGACGAGGCCCACGGGCCGGATGCCGGTGAGCAGCCGGACCGCGTGCTCCGCGGCCGCGCCGACGAGGCCGTCGGCCTGGTTGGCCCGGCGCCGGGCGAAGCGCTGCTGGCTCCAGCCACCTGCCGCCGTGCGCGACTGGACGTAGCGGGTGCCGACCTTGTGGGCGGTGAGCCCGTCGCCCGAGGCGACGCCGACGGCATACCCGCCCCGGCGCACGAGGAGGACCGCGAGCGGGTCGTGGTCGAAACGCGCGACCCCGACGACCCGCTGGGGGCCGTCGGGGTTGTTGGCGCGGAAGCGCTCGAGCCAACCGTCGAGACGCGCGGGCGCGACCTCGACGACGCGCGTGCTCACGTCGGCCGCGGGGTCAGATGTTGAAGCCGAGGGCGCGCAGCTGCTCGCGGCCGTCGTCGGTGATCTTGTCCGGGCCCCACGGCGGCATCCAGACCCAGTTGACGCGGTACGAGGCGACCAGGCCCTCGAGGGACTGCTGGGTCTGGTCCTCGATGACGTCGGTGAGCGGGCACGCGGCCGAGGTGAGGGTCATGTCGATGACGGCGTGGTTCTGCCCGTCGACGGTGATGCCGTAGATGAGGCCGAGGTCGACGACGTTGATGCCGAGCTCGGGGTCGACGACGTCGCGCAGGGCCTCCTCGACGTCCGCGACGTTCGCCGGGGTGTGGTTCGCGGGGGTGCTGGTCTGGGTCACTGCTGTTCGACTCCTTCGGCCTGGTGCAAAGCATCGGTGAACGCCATCCACGGCAGGAGGGCGCACTTGACTCGTGCGGGGTACTTCGCGACGCCGGAGAGGGCGACGCCGTCGCCGATCTGCTCCTCGTCGCCGGGGTCGGCGCCCCTGCTCGTGAGCATCGAGCGCATGGACTCGAACGTCCGGCGGGCCTGGGCGACGGGCTCGCCGGTGATCTCCTCGGCGAGGATCGACGCCGAGGCGACGCTGATCGAGCAGCCCATCGCGTCGTAGGACACGTCCTCGACGACGGCCGACTCCCCGGCGCCGGTGAGGTGCACCCGCAGGGTGACCTCGTCGCCGCACGTGGGGTTGACGTGGTGCACCTCGGCCTCGAACGGGTCGCGCAGACCCACCCGGACCGGGCGCTTGTAGTGCTCGAGGATGAGCTCCTGGTAGAGGTCCATCAGACCGAGACCTCCAGCCCGAACATCGCCGGCACGCGGTCGAGCGCCTCGAGGAGCGCGTCGACCTCGCCGGGGGTGGTGTAGGCGGCGAAGCTCGCCCGGGTGCTCGCCTGCGCCTTGAGCGCGCGGTGCAGCGGCCACGCGCAGTGGTGGCCGACCCGCACGGCGACGCCCCGGTCGTCGAGCACCTGGCCGACGTCGTGGGCGTGGACGCCGTCGACGACGAACGCCACCGCTCCCGCGCGCTCGCTCAGGTCGTCCGGGCCGAGGACGCGCACCCACGGACGCTGCGCGAGGCCCTCGAGGAGCCGGCGGGTCAGGGCCTGCTCGTGCGCGTGGACCCGGTCGAGCCCGAGCGCGGTCAGGTGGTCGCAGGCGGCGGCGAGGCCCACGGCCTGGGCCGCGACCGGCACGCCGGCCTCGAACTTCTGCGGCGCGGGGGCGTAGGTCGAGGCCGCCATGGTGACGGTCTCGATCATCGAGCCGCCGGTGAGGAAGACCGGCATCTCGTCGAGCAGCGGGGCCCGACCCCACAGCACCCCGATGCCGAGCGGGCCGAACATCTTGTGGCCCGAGAAGGCGAGCAGGTCGACCCCGAGGTCGGCGACGTCGACGGGCAGGTGCGGCACCGACTGGCAGGCGTCGAGCACGACGAGCGCCCCGACGGCGTGGGCGCGCTCGGTGAGCTCGCGCACGGGGTTGAGGGTGCCGAGCACGTTGGACACGTGGGTGAAGGCGAACACCTTGGTGCGCTCGGTGAGCAGCGTGTCGAGGTCGGTGAGGTCGAGCCGCCCGTCGGGGGTGACGGGCACCCACCGCAGGGTCGCGCCGGTGCGGCGGCAGGCCTCCTGCCACGGGATGAGGTTGGCGTGGTGCTCCATCTCGGTGACGAGGACCTCGTCACCCGGGCCGAGCCGGAACCGGTCGCCGTGCCCGCCCCCACCGCCGGCCGTGCCGTTGGTGAAGGCGTAGGCCACGAGGTTGATCGCCTCGGTGGCATTGCGGGTAAAGACGACCTCGGACGCCGACGCCCCGATGAAGCGTGCGATGGTCTCGCGGGCCGCCTCGTAGGCGTCGGTGCCCTCCTCGGAGAGCTGGTGCGCCCCGCGGTGGACCGCGGCGTTGGTGCGCTCGTAGAACGTGCGCTCGGCGTCGAGCACCTGGCGGGGCTTGTGCGAGGTCGCACCCGAGTCGAGGTAGACGAGCGGGTGCCCCCCGCGCACCGTGCGCGTCAGGATCGGGAAGTCGGCCCGCAGGCGGTCCAGCTCCTCGTCGGTGAAGGGGGCGGCGGTCACTCAGGCCTCGACGGTCTCGGTGAGGAAGCGGTCGTAGCCCTCGGCCTCGAGGCGGTCGGCCAGCTCGGGGCCACCCTCCTCGGCGATGCGCCCGTCGACGAAGACGTGCACGAAGTCGGGCTGGATGTAGCGCAGGATCCGCGTGTAGTGCGTGATGAGGAGGACTCCGGCACCGGTGCTCTCCTTGGCGCGGTTGACGCCCTCGGCGACCACGCGCAGCGCGTCGACGTCCAGGCCCGAGTCGGTCTCGTCGAGCACGGCGAACTTCGGGCGCAGGAGCTCCATCTGGAGGATCTCGTGGCGCTTCTTCTCGCCACCGGAGAAGCCCTCGTTGACGTTGCGCTCGGCGAACGAGGGGTCCATGCGCAGGTCGGCCATGGCCGCCTTCATGTCCTTGACCCAGGTGCGCAGCTTGGGGGCCTCGCCGTCGACCGCGGTCTTCGCGGTGCGCAGGAAGTTGGACACCGAGACGCCGGGGACCTCGACGGGGTACTGCATGGCGAGGAAGATCCCGGCGCGAGCGCGCTCGTCGACCTTCATCGCGAGGACGTCCTCGCCGTCGAGGGTGACGGTGCCCGAGGTGATCGTGTACTTCGGGTGACCGGCGATCGAGTAGGCGAGGGTCGACTTGCCCGAGCCGTTGGGGCCCATGATGGCGTGGGTCTGGCCGGACTCCAGCGTGAGGGTCACGCCGCGGAGGATCTCCTTGGCGCCCTCCTCGGTCTCGACACTGACGTGGAGGTCCTTGATCTCAAGGGTGGACATGGTGGCTCAGCTCTCCTGGGTCAGGGCGACGTAGACGTCGTCACCCTCGATGCGGACGGTGTGGACGGCGAGGGGGACGATGGCCGGCGGGCCGGAGGGCTCACCGGTGCGCAGGTCGAAGCGCGACCCGTGCAGCCAGCACTCGATCATGCAGCCGTCGACCTCCCCCTCGGACAGGGACACGTTGCCGTGGGTGCAGGCGTCGTCGACGCAGTGCACGTCGCCGTCGTCGGTGTGGACGATCGAGACGCGGCGACCACCGATCTCGGCGAGGGAGGCACCCACGGCCGGCAGCTCGTCGAGCCGGCAGACCCGCACGAAGCCGGTGTCGGTCAGCTGCTCGCTCACACGACCCCCCCGGCGAGCTCGCGCTCGATGGTCTCCATCAGGTGCTCCTGCACCTCGGGGACGCCGATGCGGGCGACGACGCTCGCGAAGAACCCACGCACGACGAGGCGTCTGGCCTCGTCCTCGGGGATGCCGCGCGCCATGAGGTAGAACAGCTGCTGGTCGTCGAAACGCCCTGTGGCGGAAGCATGCCCGGCACCGGCGATCTCTCCCGTCTCGATCTCGAGGTTGGGGATGGAGTCGGCCCGCGCGCCCTCGGTGAGGATGAGGTTGCGGTTGAGCTCGTAGGTGTCGGTGCCCTCGGCGCTCGCGCGGATGAGGACGTCACCGACCCACACGGTGTGTGCGGAGTCGCCCTGGAGGGCGCCCTTGTACTCGACGTTGGAGCGGCAGTGCGGCGCCGAGTGGTCGACGAAGAGCCGGTGCTCGAGGTGCTGACCGGCATCGGCGAAGTAGACGCCGAGACCCTCGAACGAACCGCCGGGTCCGGCATACGTCGTGTTGGTGTTCAGTCGCACGATGCCGCCGCCGATGGTCACGGCGATGTGCCGCACCGTGGCGTCGCGCCCCACGACGACGTCGTGCTGGGCGAGGTGGTGGCTCTCGTCGTCCCACTCCTGCACGGTGACGAGCGTGACCTCGGCGCCGTCGCCGACGACGACCGAGAGGACCTCGCTGTAGTCCGAGACGCCGGTGTGCTCGAGCACGACCGTGGCGCGGGCGAACCGCCCGACCCGCACGAGCAGGTGCCCGTGGACGACCTCGCGTCGGGTGCCGGTGAGGCGCAGGCGGACCGGCTCGGTGAGCTCGGCGTCGGCCGGCACGTCGAGCAGGGCGACACCGCCGCTGTGGGCGGCGGCCACGGCCGCGGCGCGGTCGCTCGGCGGCGGGGCGCCGCTGGCCTTCCACTCCTGCACGGATGCCGTGCCGAGCGTCACGCCGTCGGGGAGCGTCTCGCTCCACTCCAGGCAGGCGCCGGTGGGCTCGTCGCGGAACAGCTCGCCGAGCCGGTCGACGGGGGTGAACCGCCACTCCTCCTCGCGGCCCGTGGGCAGCGGGAAGTCGGCGACGGCATACGACGTCGTGCGCTCGGAGCGCGACTGGTTGGGGACCATCGCGAGGGCGCTGTCGGTGTGCGCGCCCGCGGTGGGGCGCTG
>DATITJ010000532.1:0-3077 GCA_035467935.1 Ornithinibacter sp. | reverse complement strand
CGTGCCGTGTCGGTGGGTTTCGTGCAGGGCAACGTGCCGCAGGCCGGCCTGGAGTTCAACGCGGAGCGCCGGGCCGTGCTCGACAACCACGTGCGCGGCACCGAGGCGCTCGCCGCCCGCGCCCCGAGCGACCTCAGCCTCGTCGTCTGGCCCGAGAACTCCTCCGACATCGACCCCTTCCGCAACGCCGACGCCGCCGTGCAGATCGACCGGGCCCGCGAGGCCGTCGGGGTGCCGCTGCTCATCGGCGCGGTGCTCGCCGAGCCGGTCGGCGCGAGCTCGAACGTGTCGCTGTTCTACGACGGCCAGGGCGCCTACCCGCAGCGCTACACCAAGCTGCACCCGGTGCCGTTCGCGGAGTACATCCCGCACCGGGCGTTCTTCCGGATGTTCACCCCGATGGCCGACCTCGCGGGGAACTTCGTCGCGGGCACGCAGATCGGGGTCTTCCGGGTGGAGGCACCGGGTGGGGACTACCTGGCCCTGCCGACGATCTGCTTCGAGGTCGCCTACGACGGCCTCATGCGCGACAGCGTCCTCGCCGCCGGCGACGAGGAGAGCCTGCTGGTCGTGCAGACCAACAACGCGACGTTCGGCTACACCGCCGAGTCGGAGCAGCAGTTCGCCATCTCGCGGATCCGGGCCATCGAGCACGGCCGGTCGGTCGTCCACGTCTCCACGGTCGGCGTCTCGGGCTTCGTCGCCCCCGACGGGACCGTCACCGCCAGGACGGGCCTCTTCACGGCCGAGCAGGGCGTCGGGCGGCCGGTCGTGCGCACCGAGCACACCCCCGCCGACCGGCTGGGGGCGGCGCCCGAGTGGGTCGCCGCCGCGGCCCTGCTGGCCCTCCTCGTCGGGAGCACGCGGGAACGCCGGAGCGTTAGGGTTCTCGCACCATCCGAACGACCCCGCGAGGACCGAACCGTTGTCTGAGACCGCCCGACCGCCGCTGCGGCGCGTCGCCGTCCTCATCCCGACGTACAACGAGCGGGACACCCTGCCCGTCGTCGTCCACCGCCTGCGCGAGGTCGTGCCCGAGGCCGACCTCGTCGTGCTCGACGACAACTCGCCCGACGGCACCGGCGCCGTCGCCGACGGGCTCGCGGCATCCGACCCCCAGGTCACGGTGATCCACCGGCCCGACAAGGAAGGCCTGGGCGCCGCCTACCTCGCGGGCTTCGAGTGGGCCCTCGAGCGGGGCTACGACGCGGTCGTCGAGATCGACGCCGACGGCTCGCACCGCCCCGAGCACCTACCCGCCCTGCTCGCCGCCGCCGAGCGCGCGGATGCCGTCATCGGATCGCGCTGGGTGCGCGGCGGATCGGTCGTGAACTGGCCCCTGCACCGCAAGGCGCTCTCGGTCGGCGCCAACCTCTACGTCAAGGTGCTGCTCGGGATGCCGGTCCACGACGCGACCGCCGGATTCCGGGTCTACCGCGCCGACGCGCTGCGCTCGATGGGCCTGCGCGACGTCGCCTCCCAGGGCTACTGCTTCCAGACCGACCTCACCTGGCGTGCCGTCAAGGCCGGGCTCACCGTCGTCGAGGTGCCGATCACCTTCGTCGAGCGCGAGGTCGGCCAGTCGAAGATGAGCCGCGACATCATGACCGAGTCGCTGCGCCGGATCACCGGCTGGGGCGTGCGGCACCGCACCCGCCAGGTCCGCGAGCTCGTCGCGCGCGAGCCGAGGTGGCACGAGCTGTGAGCCGTCCTGGGGCCACCCCGTACGCCGCCCGCGGGCGACGCCGCCCGCGGGTGCTGCGCTGGGTCTTCCTCGCCCTGCTCGTCGTCCCCGTCGTCGAGATCGCGGCGATCATCGCCGTCGGCAGGGTCATCGGCGGGTGGCAGACGCTGGCGCTCCTGCTGCTCGAGTCGTTGCTCGGCGCCTGGATCGTCAAGCGCGAGGGCGCCCGCTCCTGGATCGCCCTGCAGGAGGCGCTGCGCAGCGGGCGGATGCCGAGCCGGCAGCTCGCGGACGCCGCACTCGTCCTCATCGGGGGCACGCTGCTGCTCACGCCGGGGTTCGTCACCGACATCGTCGGGTTCTTCTTCATCCTGCCGCTCACCCGACCGATCACCCGGGCCTGGCTCGAGGCGCTCGTCGCGCGGCGGCTGCTCGGGCCGATGGGGGAGTGGCCCGGCTCCGGCGGCGGCGGTGGTGGTGGTGCGTCCGGGCCGCCGAGTCCACGGCGTCCCGAGGTCGTCGAGGGTGAGGTCGTCGAGGGTCGCGTCGTCGACCCCGAGGACCCCTGACGGGTTCCCCGGGTGGACCTGGGTGCCCCGGACATGACGTATGGGTGCCCCGGACATGACGTATGCCGGGCGCCCTGGGGCACCCGGCATCCGGTCAGCGGTCGGTCAGGCGGACTTGCGCTTGCGCGGCCGCTCACCACGGGACTCGCGCAGGAGCGTCAGTCGCTCCTCGAGGAGCTCCTCGAGCTCGGGGATGGAGCGGCGCTCGAGCAGCATGTCCCAGTGGGTGCGCACGTGCTTGACGGGTTTGGCCTCGGGCTCCGGGCCCCCACCCTGCAGCTTGGCCTCCGCGCCGCAGCGGCACTCCCACGTGTGCGGGACGTCGGCCTCGACGGAGAAGGGAAGCGTGATCGTGTGCCCGTTGGGGCACAGGTAGGTCGTGATGTTGCGCTCGCTGGGGACGACGTTCTCGTCGGTCTCCATGCTCAGGGCGCCGAGTCGGCTGCCGCGCAGGCTGCGTTCTGCCATGGGTAACTCCCGAGTCTGTGGTGTCCCGATCGGCAGGTCGCCCCGACCGGGTCTAGCGCGTCCAACGCCCGGGCCGGTGACGTTGTTCCGTCGGGGCGTGGGCGTGGAAGGAGTTCGCTGTGAGAGGCCTCACAGATGGCGTCGCGTGCCGGAGGGTCGTTTGGGCCTGACGGCCCCGGTGCCCGCCACTGACTACCCAACCGTCAATTGGCGCGTGGCGCAGTCCCGAGCGGCCCCGCCCCCGATACCGTCAGCGGCGTGACGACGCCCACAGCCCCCCCGGCCGCCGACGCCGCCGGCCCCACCGCCCTCGACGTCGCAGGGCCCACCTCCCGTCGCCGGGTCCTCGCGTGGGG
>DATITJ010000531.1:0-7031 GCA_035467935.1 Ornithinibacter sp. | reverse complement strand
CTCTTCACTGCTACGTTTCTTTCCGGCACCAGCGACCGGTGCCACTCTCGGTGAAGAAACCGCTGAAGGGAAAACCATGGCAAAGAAGGTCCAGGTGCTCCTCGTCGATGACATCGACAAGAGCTCCCCTGCTGACGAGACCGTCTCGTTCTCACTCGACGGCGTCAGCTACGAGATCGACCTGACCTCGGACAACGCCGCCAGGCTGCGCGACGACCTCTCCGTGTGGATCGGCCACGCCGAGCGCACGGGTGGCCGTCGCTCCTCGGGGCGCTCGGCCGGCAAGGGCTCGGGCCCCAAGGCCGACCTCGGCGCCGTCCGCGCGTGGGCGCGGGAGAACGGCCACCAGGTCAGCGACCGCGGCCGCATCTCGGCCGACATCCAGGCCGCGTACGACAAGGCGCACGGCTGACCCCGGTCCAGCCCTCCGCCGAAGCGGCACCCGTCGACCCGGCGGGTGCCGCTTCGCTCATGTCACGCCGGCACGCGTGGCTCGCCTTCACCGCCGGCGGACCCGCACTTCCGCACGACCTGCGCACCGACGTCCACGCCTGGCAGCAGGACCTGCAGAGGCTCCACAGCGGGTGGTATGCCGTCGACGCACCTGCGCAGGTCGCCGCCGCGTTCGTCCTCCAGTGGCTGCTCCAGGTGCCGGCCCACACCGCCGCCCACGCGGCGGCGGTGGGCGCGTGGCGCGCCGAGCTCACCGCCCTGACCTTCACGCTCGGCCCCGCCCTCGTGCCCGAGGTCGTCCGCCTCACCGGCCTCGCCCCCGACGACGGCCCGCTCGCCGAGCGCCTGGACCGCGCCGAGCGCGACTACCGCGCCGTCGCGGAACCGGCGGCCACGGCATACGACGCCGTCGTGCGGATCGGCCCGCACGCCCGCGGGGCGTTCGTCGACGACATGTGGGCCGCCGCCCGCCGTGAGGCCGAGTCGGCCGCCGGGGTGCTGCGTCCGGGGGTGCCGCTGCGGGCGTCGTGCTGCCTCATCTATGCCCTGCCGGGCTGCGTCGAGTGCGCCGGCTGCCCCCGCCTGCGCGAGCACACCGTCCCCTGACCTCCCGACCCGAGCAGGTGGGCTCAGGCGCAGTGCCGGTGGGGCCCGGCGGTCAGGGCAGGTCGGCCAGCAGGTCGCCGTCGCGCTCGATGCGCTCGAGCACCTCGTCGAACATCAGCTGACGCAGCGAGTCGGGCTCTGCCGCACCGCGTTCCACCTCGTCCCAGGTGCGCGGCGCCGCGACGCACGGCAGCTCACGGCCGCGCATCGAGTAGGGGCTGATCGTCGTCTTGGCGGCGACGTTCTGGCTCCAGTCGAGGAAGACCTTGCCCGGCCGCAACGACTTCGTCATCTTCCACAGCACGAGGTCCGGGTGCTTCTTGGTCATCTCCTGCGCGAGCTGCATCGCGAGGTCGCGGACCTGGTCGCTCGTGAGGTCGCCCCCGAGCGCGGCGTAGAGCTGCATCCCCTTGCTGCCCGAGGTGACGGGGTGGAGCTCGAGACCCAACGCCGCGAGCCGCTCGCGCACGAGCAGCGCCACGCGGGCGCACTCGTGCAGCCCCGCCGGCTTCCCGGGGTCGAGGTCGATGACGAGGCGGTCGGGGTTGCGCCGCTCGCCGACGTCGTCGACGGTCCACTGCGGCACGTGGATCTCGAGCGAGTTGAGGTTGACCAGGTAGGTCAGGCCGGCGAGGTCGGTCACGAGGGGGTAGGTCACGTCGTCGACGGGCACTCGCGGCAGCCAGCTCGGCGCCCCCGAGGGCACGTTCTTCTCGAAGAACATCTGGTCCTCGACGCCGTGCGGCCAGCGCACCCGGGTCACGGGCCGGCCCGCGACGTGCGGCAGGAGGAGCGGCGCCACCTGGGCGTAGTAGGCGAGCACCTCGCCCTTGGTCGTCTCGGTCGACGGGTACATCACCTTGTCCAGGCTGGTGAGGCGCAGCCGGCGCCCGGCCACCTCGACCCGGGTCACCTCGGGGACGTACTCAGGCATCGTCGACCTCGTCGAGGTCGGCCGGAGCCAGGTCCGAGCGCACCCCGAGGTATGCCGGTTGCCGCAGTCGGTGCTGGCCGGTGAGCTCCAGCGCGCGCACGTCCACGACGACGCGCGGCTCCACCCAGGTCGTGCCGTTGGCGTCGATCGCCGGCACGTCGTCGGCGAACGGCGAGGTGTCGCGGTGCAGCGCCCGCAGCCGCAGTGCCAAGGCCTCGCCGGCGGCGCCCGCCAGACCCGACCCGACGCGACCGGCATACCGCCAGCCCCCGGACCCGTCGGGCAGGCCCACGAGCACGGCGCCGAGCCGGCCGCTCGAGCCGACCTCGGGCCGCCACCCGCCGACGACGACCGACAGGCTGCTGCGGTGGGCGGTCTTGCGCCAGTCGGTGGAGCGGCGACCCGCGGTGTAGGCGGCCCCACGGCGCTTGCTGACGATGCCCTCGAGACCCTGGTCGGCGGTCGCGGCGAGCAGCTGCGGGCCGTCGTCGTAGACCGGTGGGACCTGCCAGTGGCGCCCGGTGAGGTCGAGCCGCTCGAGCAGCTCGCGCCGGGCCGACCACGGCAGGCCGGTCAGGTCGGACCCGAAGAGCCGCAGCAGGTCGAAGACCATGAGCGTGACCGGGCGCGTGACGGCCAGGCGGGCCGCGCGACGCCGGTCGGAGACGTGCATCCGCTCGGTGAGGGCGTGGAAGCTCGGGCGCCCGCCGTCGAGCGCGACGACCTCGCCGTCGAGGAGCATGTCGTCGTAGTCGCGGCCGAGGGCCTCGAGCTCGGGGTAGGAGGCGGTGACGTCGCGCTCGTTGCGCGACCACACGGTGACGTCGCCGTCGTGCACGTCGACGAGCACGCGCATCCCGTCCCACTTCACCTCGTGCACCCACGCCTCGCCGGGCGGCACGGAGTCCGCGACGGTCGCGAGCATGGGGCGCATGGGGTCATCCTGCCGGTGACCCGGCATCCGGTGTCGGCGTCCGCGCGGCCAGGCCGCGCGGTGTGAGTGGTGGGGCCGAGCCGATGGCCCTCACGCGCAGCGAATTCAGCTGCGGGACAGTGGATTTGCTGTGGACGAACGCTTGTTCGAACAAGCCTTCTCGGGTAGGATTCAGGCAAGGGAAAGGGGGCCTTGGTGATGGCGACGAACAGCGCTGACGGTGGCGTGGCGGATGCCGTGCGCGCACCGACCGCGATCCCACAGGCCCCCGCGCGGACCTTCGCCGGCTCCCGGCGCACCGAGGACGCCATCGGCTCCCCGACGGATGTGGTGACGGCCAGCGCCGGGCGCGTGGTCGCTGCGGTGGTGGATGCTCAGCGCACCGGCACCCGCGACGCGTGGCTCGTCGTCGCGGCCGAGTGCCAGAGGCTCGTGAACTCGGCGACGGCGGTGCAGGACGCCGCCCTCGCCGAGGTCGCCCGACGCGAGGGCGTGTGGTGCGAGGACGGCACGCTCGGCGAGGTCGTGCACGGCCCGGGGCGCATCAGTCTGGATGCCGCAGACCTCGCCGCCCCGGCACTGGGTGCTTCGCACGCCCAGGCGCAGCGCCGGGTCGAGCTGGCCGTGCGCCTCGCGGCGGGGCGGGCGCCGGTGGAGGTCGACGACCGTGAGCCACCCGGGGCCAGTGGCCTGCACGCGCTGCACCGGGCGATGCTCGAGGGGCGCCTCGACGGCTACCGTGCCGGTGTCGTCGCGCACGAGCTCGAGGCGGCACCAGCCGACATCGCCGACGCCGTCGTCGCCGCGGTCACCGGTCACCTGGGTGACGACGGGCCCGCCCTTCGCCTTCGGGTCCGACGGATGCTGGCCCGCATCTCTCCCGACCTGCTGCGCCAGCGGGCCGAGCGGGCCAGGGCGGCGACAGGCCTGCGCCGCTGGGTCGCAGAGCCGGGAGTCGACGAGTGGCACGGCACCTTCCCGAGCGAGGACGCCGCCACGGCGTGGGCCGCCATAGACCGCCTTGCCCACGACCTGGTCTCCGCCGGCACCTGCTCGTCGGTCGAGCAGGCCCGTGGCAGGGCCCTCACCGACCTCGTGACCGGCAACGCGACGGTCGAGGTGCGGGTCGTCGTCACGGTGCCCGCCGACGCCGTCCTGGTCGCGGACACGGCCGTCGTGGTGGCGGTCTTTGATGTTCGTGGTGACCGCGATGGCGATCTCGTCGAGGTCCAGGGAGCGCGACCCTCGGAGCCACTCCTCGTTCGTCGCGCGTGGCTCCGGGACCACCTGGCGCCGGCACCGAGCACTCGCCGCCGACGCGGCGAGCCCAGGCGGGCCGAACCACACTTCTCGCCGTGCGACCCGCTCACCGGGGCGCGCCTCGACCAGGAGGACGCCCTGGCGACGCTCGCCTACCGGCCGGGCGCGGAGCTCGCCGCGCTCGTCCGGGCGCGCGACGGCCGCTGTCGCTTTCCCGGGTGCAGCGTCTCCGCCCGGTTCTGCGACCTCGACCACGTGCGGCCCTGGCCGATCGGCCGCACCGCGGCTCGCAACCTGCTCTCGCTCTGCCGGCGACACCACCGGATCAAGCAGCGACCCGGCTGGCGAGTGCGCCTGGCGCGCGACGGCTCCGCCACGTGGACCGACCCGACTGGTCGAGTGCGCACCACCGCACCGCTGAACGCCCTGCAGTCACTGGTGCTCGCCGCCGACGCGCGGGCCGACGAGCCCCCAGGCCCGGCAGGCACGGAGGCCATCACCGCCGCCCCGTCCTCCAGCGCGCTCTTCTGATCCGGGGGTCGCTGCCCGTCGCGACAGGCAGCCACGGCCCCAGCGAGCCCACGACCTGCACGCCGAACGGGCCACGGACCTGTCCGGGCGCCGTTCACCGGCCTAGGCTGGGAGTCTGCGTCGCGCGCGAGGAGGCGCACGGCATACGGAGAGGGTGGACGGCCATGCGGGCGATCTGGAAGGGCGCGGTCTCCTTCGGCCTGGTCAACGTGCCGGTGCGGCTGTACTCGGCGACCGAGAACCACGACGTGCAGTTCAGGCAGGTGCACCGCGAGGACGGCGGGCGCATCAAGTACAAGCGGACCTGCTCGATCGACGGCGAGGAGGTGTCGTTCGACGACATCGCCAAGGGCTACGAGACCGAGGACGGCGACATGGTCGTGCTCACCGACGAGGACTTCGCCGACCTGCCGAGCAAGACCTCCAAGGAGATCGGCGTGACGAAGTTCGTCCCCGCCGACCAGATCGACCCGATGTGGCTCGACAAGTCCTACTACCTCGAGCCCGACGCGTCGGCGACCAAGCCCTACGTCCTCCTCCGCGACGCACTGGAGAAGGAGAAGCGGATGGCGATCGTCACCGTCTCCATCCGCACCCGCATGACGATGGCCGTGCTGCGCGTGCGCGACGGCGTCATCGTCATGCAGACGATGCTCTGGCCGGACGAGGTCCGGGCCGCGGACTTCGCGGCCGTCAACGAGGAGCAGCACGCCACCACGCAGGAGATGGACATGGCGAAGATGCTCATCGACCAGCTGGCCGGCGACTACGACCCCAGCGAGTACGAGGACGACTACTCGCTCGCCGTCAAGGAGCTCGTGCGCGCCAAGGTCGAGGGCGGCGAGGTGCGCGTCAGCGCCGCCGAGCCGGAGGAGTCCGGCGAGGTCGTCGACCTGCTCGCGGCCCTGGCCCGCTCGGTCGAGAAGGCCAAGGCGTCGCGTGGAGAGGCCCCCGAGCCCGCCGCCGCCGAGGGAGCGACCACGACGAAGGCCTCCACCAAGAAGACGGCCGCGAAGAAGGCCACCGCCAAGAAGGCCGAGAAGAAGGCGAGCTGACGCAGTGGCCGGCGAGCGCGACGTGCCACCGCACGAGGTGCGGGCCATCGGGGCCCCAGCCCGGCAGGCCCTGGCGAACGCCGGCCTCACGACGTGGGATGCCGTCGACGCGGGGTCCGACCTCGACCTCCTCGCGCTCCACGGGTTCGGCCCGGGGGCCCTGCGCATCCTGCGAGGTTCCCGCCCCAGCCGGCCCGCCGGGGTCGGGGGGCGCCGAACGCGCGCCGCCGCTCGCCCCTGACACCCCCACCCGGCCTACGCTCTCGTCATGCCCGAAGGCCACACGCTCTTCGCCCTCGCCCGCGACCTCCACGAGGCCTTTGCCGACACGACGCCCGAGGTCACGAGCCCGCAGGGCAAGTTCACCGAGGGTGCGGCCGAGCTGAGCGGACGCGCACTGCTGCGGGCGACGTCGCGCGGCAAGCACCTCCTCGCGGAGTTCGCCGACGACCGCTGGCTGCACGTGCACCTCGGCCTCATCGGGTCCTTCACCGTCGACCAGCACCAGTGGACCGCCGAGGTGCCCGCCGTCGGGCAGGTGCGGCTCCGGCTGCGCACCGACCAGCACGTCGCCGACCTGCGCGGCCCCAACCTGTGCGAGGTCGTGACCCCCGAGAAGGTCGACGCCGTGCTCGCCCGGCTCGGCCCCGACCCCCTGCGCCCCGACGCCGCCCCCGACGTCGCGTGGGCGCGCATCTCGAGGTCGTCGCGCAGCATCGCCGAGCTGCTCATGGACCAGTCGGTGCTCGCCGGCGTCGGCAACGTCTACCGCTGCGAGGTGCTCTTCCGGCACCGGCTCTCGCCCTTCACCGAGGGCCGCGACCTGCGCCGCGCCTCGTGGCGGCTCATCTGGGACGACCTCGAGCGGCTCATGCCCCTCGGCGTCGCGACCGGTCGCATCGTCACGGTCGAGGACCAGGTGCTCGAGGTCGAGGCCGCGCTGGGCCGTGGCGAGGTGCCACGGCTCACCGAGCGCTCGTCCTACGTCTACAGGCGTGGGGGGATGCCGTGCCACGCCTGTGGCTCGAGGGTGCGCACGCGGGTCGTCGCCGGGCGCAACCTCTTCTGGTGCGGGCGGGACCAGCGCCGCCGCTGACGCGGACGACCAGCGCCGCGATCGCGGTCGGGTTCACCCGTCGAGGGTGTCGCCACCCCACCTCGGGCGGTGGATGGTGAGTTCATGGAGACCGTCGCCGTCACCACGTTCCTCGCCCTCGTCTTCGCCTTCGCGGTGTCGGCCGGAGCGCTGGGCCGGGTC
>DATITJ010000530.1:0-2337 GCA_035467935.1 Ornithinibacter sp. | reverse complement strand
TGCGGGTCGATCTTCGGGCGGAGCTTGATCTCCTTGATGACCGTGTTGACCTGGTTCTTGCGTGCTTCGCGTGCCTTCATGGCGGCTTCGTACTTGTACTTGCCGAAGTCCATGAGCTTGGCGACCGGCGGCTTCGCCATCGGTGCCACCTCGACGAGGTCGAGGTCGGCCTCCGCCGCAAGGCGCAGCGCGTCCTCGACGCGGACGATGCCGACCTGCTCGCCGTTCGGGCCGACCAACCGCACCTCGGGAACCCGGATGCGGTCGTTGATGCGTGGCTCGCTGATGTGATTCTCCTTCGTCACGTCACTGGTCCTGACCCGCGAGCACGAGAAAGGCTCCTCGTGCCGCGTGCACGAGGAGCCTGGTTCCGTCCGGACCGGCCCGGACGGGATGCCGTCGCCACCACCTCGCGGTGGGGCGCGACGACGCGTCGCGGACCTGTTCGGACCCGGCGACCTGCTGGTCGACGCGGGTGGAAGCTGGGCTTCTCTTGCACACCGCCGGTGAGGGCGGTCGGTCAACACGCAAGGTTACCAGCGACGCGGCATCCGCCGAAATCCGGCCCGACCTTTCCGTCTGGTGCCACCACCCTCAGGATCGCACCAGAACCGTTCTCCTGCGACCGTGACGCTTCCGGTGTCGAGCGGGCCGGCGGCGCTCTCGGCGTCAACGGATGCGGAAGGCCAGTCCGTCGATCCGGGCGCGCAGCTCGCCGTCGGTCGCGAGCCGCTCCCCCACGCGGGTCGCCACGGCCCGCACCTGCTCGGGGGCCAGGCCGGGGCGCAGGTCGAGCACGACGCCGAGCACGCCCTCGCCGCGCGGGTTGCCCTCCTCGACCGCGGATGCCGTGACGTCCTCCTCGGGGCGGACCGCGGCGGCCACGCTGCGCTCGACGAAGGGATCGGTGTGCGGCGGCTCCCAGTGGCGCTGCTGGGCCAGGGCCCACACCATCGAGGGGCGCAGCACCCGGGGGGCGGGACCCGCGACGTCCACGACGATGACGTCGCAGCCCTCGGACACGGCGGCCTGCCCGGCCCGCGCGGGCGTCACCGGCACCGGGCGCGCCGAGGGGTCCCAGGCGGCGAGGGCTGCGGTGCCGGTGAAGACCGGCAGGGCGCGCTGGCCGTCGGGGGCGACGAGGGTGACGGCCGCCATGTCGACCTGCTTCTCCACGGCGTGGTCGCCGGAGGTGTCGACCTCGGTCGGCTCGGCCACGATCGGCACGACGAACCGTCCGGACTCGACGGCGGCCATGAGCGTGACGTCGTCACCTTGGGTGGCGAGGGCGGCCAGGAGCGCCGGGTCGGCGGCCCCGGAGTCGTCCTCGAACCCGCTGGGCGACAGGTCGCGGCCCGCCCACGGCACCTGCGCCGAGTCGGTGGGTCCGCCGTCCGCGGAGGACGCTCCGGGTGCGACCCCCTCCACCCCCGACGACCCTTCTCGGGTGGAGTGAGGGTCCCTCGGGTGACCCGGGACACCGGGGCCGCTCATGCGCGGCCGGCCACGTCGAGCGCCTCGGGCAGGGTGAACGCCCCGCGGTAGAGCGCCGACCCGACGATCGCGCCCTCGACGCCGTCGCCGACGAGGGTGCGGATCGCGGCGACGTCCTCGAGCGTCGAGACGCCGCCCGACGCCACGACCGGCCGGTCGGTGCGGGCGCAGACGTCGCGCAGGAGCTGCAGGTTCGGGCCCTGGAGCATGCCGTCCTTGGCGACGTCCGTGACGACGTAGCGAGCGCACCCCTCGGCGTCGAGCCGGGCGAGGGTCTCCCAGAGGTCGCCGCTCTCCCGGGTCCAGCCTCGGGCCGCGAGCGTCGTGCCGCGCACGTCGAGGCCGACGGCGACGCGGTCACCGTGCTCGGCGATGGCCCGGGCGGTCCACTCGGGGTCCTCGAGCGCCGCGGTGCCGAGGTTGACCCGCCGGCAGCCGTTGGCCAGCGCCCGCTCGAGCGACGCGGCATCCCGGATGCCGCCGCTCAGCTCGACCTTGATGTCGAGCCGGCCGACGATCTCGGCGAGGAGGTCGGCGTTGGACCCGCGCCCGAAGGCCGCGTCGAGGTCGACCAGGTGCAGCCACTCGGCGCCCTGCTCCTGCCACGCGAGGGCGGCCTGAAGCGGGTCGCCGAAGTCGCCGCCGGTGCCGGCGACGCCCTGGACGAGCTGGACGGCGCGGCCCTCGACCACGTCGACGGCGGGCAGGAGCTCCAGGCGGGGCTGGCTGGTCACGGATGCTTCCTTCGCTCGTGGAGCCGTGTGCTGGCGTGGTCGCGGTGGCAGCCACCCGAGCACACGACCCGGGATCGGCCCCCAAGTCTGCCCGGCCCCGGCGCGAGCG
>DATITJ010000529.1:0-1591 GCA_035467935.1 Ornithinibacter sp. | reverse complement strand
GTACATCACCCGCCCGGTGCCCACCACCGAGGCCGAGAGCCTGGGGCCTGTGCTCGAGTGGATGCTCGAGCACCTCGACGCGGCGGTCACCGTCGACGAGCTGGCCCGCCGTGCCGCGATGTCGCCACGCACCTTCGCGCGGAGGTTCGTCGCCGAGACCGGCACGACACCGCACCAGTGGGTCACCGACCAGCGCGTGCTGCGGGCCCGCCAGCTCCTCGAGGAGACCGACCTGCCCGTCGAGGCCGTCGCCCGGGACGCCGGCTTCGGCTCGGCCGCGCTCCTGCGCCACCACTTCGCCCAGTGCACCGGCATCACCCCCACGGCCTTCCGCGCCCAGCACCGCCAGCCCGCCGGGTGATCCCGGTTCCGGCCGGCCGGTGGGCGTGCCGCTCCCGGTGGAGTTCGGCCGACCGGCACACCTTCACACGATCTCCACACCGTGCTCCCACGGGCCGCACCCGGTCGTCCATACGCTCGGGTGCATGACCGAGGGTCCGCCCACCACCCACCACGTGCTCGTCGTCGAGGACGAGCCCGTGATCAACCAGGCCGTGACCGACCGCCTCGTCGCCGAGGGGGTCCGGGTCTCGCAGGCGCACGACGGCCCGGGAGCGGTCGAGGCCTTCACGGCGGGTCGGCCCGACCTCGTCGTCCTCGACGTCATGCTGCCCGGTTTCGACGGGCTCGAGGTGTGCCGCCGCATCCAGGCCCTGCGGCCCGTGCCCGTCCTCATGCTCACCGCCCGCACCGACGAGACCGACCTCCTCGTGGGCCTCGGGGTCGGCGCCGACGACTACGTCACCAAGCCCTTCTCGATGCGCGAGGTGGTGGCCCGGGTGCGGGCGCTGCTGCGTCGCGTCGAACGGGCCGCGGAGCTCGCCGCCGCGCGGCCCGCCCACCTCGACGTGCAGGGCCTGCGCATCGACGTCGACACGCGGCGCGTGCTCGTGGGGGAGCACGAGGTGCACCTCACCCCGCTCGAGTTCGACCTGCTCTGCGCGCTCGCGGCAGAGCCCGGTGTGGTCCGGTCGCGCGACGTGCTCATGCGTGAGGTCTGGGGCTGGGCCGACGCCTCGGGGACCCGCACCCTCGACAGCCACGTCAAGGCCCTGCGCGCGAAGATCGGCGCCGACCGCGTCCGCACGGTTCACGGCGTGGGTTACGCGCTCGAGGTCGTGCCGTGAACACCGACCGGCCCCTCGACGGCATCGCGTCGATCAAGGTCAAGCTCGGCCTCCTCGTCGCCGCGAGCGTCGTGGCGACCGTGGTCGTCGCCCGGGTGGCGGATGCCGGCCGCGTGCCGTGGTGGATCAGCGTGCCGGTGACCGTGGTCGCCGCTCTCGCGGTGACGCAGTGGCTCGCCCGGGGCATGACCTCGCCGCTGCGGGAGATGACCGCGGCGGCGCGGCGGATGGCCGCGGGCGACTACGGACAGCGCGTGACGGCATCCTCCGCCGACGAGGTGGGGGTGCTGGCCCGGGCGTTCAACGCGATGGCCGCCGACCTCGCCTCGGCCGACACCCAGCGACGCCAGCTCGTCGCGACCGTCTCCCACGAGCTGCGCACGCCGCTGACGGCCCAGCGCGCG
>DATITJ010000528.1:0-4336 GCA_035467935.1 Ornithinibacter sp. | reverse complement strand
TCGCACCTCGCGGTCGGGGACGTCACGGTCGACCCGCCGACGAGCGCCTCGACCGGGTCCGGCACCCTGCGGGAGCGGGCACCCCTGACCTACCGACTCGCCGACCTCGACCGGGGCGACCGCACGACCGAGGTGGCGGTGCTGCTGCGCGGTGACGGATCCGGCGGCTGGTCCGTCGTGTCCGAGACGGCCGACGGCGCCGGGGCGCCCCCGTGGGTCGTCATGCCCGACCTCACCGTCCGTCGGGGTGAGCACGCGGTCGTCGCGGGCACGATGCCGCCCGCCCGCCTCGACGAGCACGTGCGTGTCGTCGACCGGGCCCTGCCCGACCTGCGCCGCGACTGGGGTCGCACCCCCGGCCGGGTGCTCGTGCTCGCGCCCGCCACGGCGGAGGAGGCCGACGCGCTCCTCGGTCGGGTCCCGGCACCGGGGCGAGCACCGGTCGCCGCCACGACCGAGGGCCCCACCGACCCCGACGGGCGGGCGACCGGCGACCGCGTCGTGCTCGACCCCGCCGCCCACGCCCGTCTGACCACGTCCGGCCGGGACGTCGTGCTCACCCACGAGCTCACCCACGTCGCGGTGCGGGCGTCCGTCGCCGGCCGACAGGCGGGCTGGCTCGCCGAGGGGTACGCCGACCACGTGGGCTACGCCCGCGCCGACGTCCCCGACGACCGGCTCCTCGAGCCGCTGCTCGCCGAGGTGCGGGCCGGTCGCGGGCCGAGCGACCTGCCCCGGCTCACCGAGCTCGACCCCGGCTCGGGCGCGATCGAGGTGCCCTACCTCGCGGCCTGGCAGGCGGTCGAGCTGATCGCCCGGGAGCACGGCGATGACGTGCTGGCGCGACTGGTCGTGGCGGCGTCCACGACGGGCCCCGAGGCCGACGCGGAGGCCGCCGCCGACCGGGCCCTGCAGCGCGTGCTCGGCACGAGCCGCGCCGAGCTCACCCGGGCGTGGCAGCAGCGCCTGCGCGACCTCGCCCGCTGACGACCGGCTCCCCACCCGACGCCGAGTCCGCTCCCGCTGCCTGCCCGCCGTTCCGGGCGTTCCGGGCGCCCCCGGCCCCCCGGTCACCCGGCGCGACGGCCAGCGACGCCGCCACGAGGGCGCCCACGAGCCAGAACTGGTTGTAGAACGCCTGCTTGTTCACGAGGTTCGCCACCGCGAGCACGAGGGCCAGCCAGCGCAGCAGCTCGGCGGTGCCCGGCTGCCGGCGCCACACGGCATACGTGGCGACCGCGACGACCCCGATCATGGCCGCAGCCGTGACCGCGAACGGCAGCGTCACGCCGTGCTCGTTGAGCGCGTAGAGGTACCACGTGTTGGCGAACCTGATCGGGTGGAAGGTGAGCAGCGTCGTCACCGTGTCGTCGACGAACGCCGCCGGGTCGGCGAGCACCCAGGGCAGCATGAGGGCGCCGGCGAGACCACCCGTGGCGAGCGTGCGGCGCCAGCCGAACGGCGCCCACACGAGCAGCATCGGCGCGAGCAGCGCCAGGTGCTGCTTGCTCGCGCACGCCAGGGCCAGCGGCACGATCGCCCACCACGCGTGGCCGCGCCGCACGAGCACCGCCCACCACACGACGAGGGCGGCGAGCACGGGCTCGGTCCACGCCTGGTCGACCTGGGTGAGGGCACCGGGCGCGAGCACGAGCACCGCCGTGACGGCGGCGGCCCGCTCGGCCCGGCCGCGCGCCAGCGCCCACAGCCCCGCGAAGAGCACGAGCGACCACGCGAGCACGGCCCAGCGCACGTCGCCGGCGACCCAGCGGCCCGGGGCGGTGAGCACCGCCATCCACGGCAGGTAGGGGAAGAAGTCCTGCACACCGGGGGAGTCGGTCCACTGCTGGGTGTAGAGGTTCTCGCCGCGGCCGAGCGCGTCGGCTCCCTGCTGGAGGACGACCCAGACGTCGATCCTGGGCGCCTTGTCGCCGGCGATGGCGACCACGGCCAGGGCGAGGTGGGTCGCCACCGCAAGACCGTATGCCGCGAGCGCCGCCCGGCGTCCGGGGCGGGTGAGCAGCGCCGCGCACCCCAGGCCCCCGACGGTGAGGACCACGAGGGCCGCCGTGAGCCAGCCACCGCGCACGTAGCTGAACAGCGGGACCGTCAGGGTGAGGGCGACCGACCCGACGAGCACCGCCGGCGCCAGCCACCGGGGGAGCGGGACGTCGACGCGACGGGCCAGCCACCAGGCCAGCAGCACGGTGCACGCCGTGAGGGTCAGCAGGATCGGGACACGGAAGCGCACGACGCTCCACTGGAGCACCCCGAACCACCCGAGCCACGCCAGGCCGAGTACGGCCGACGCGGCCGGGAGGTGCCGCCGCCCGGCGGTCGAGACGTGGCGCCGCCAGGCGGTCGTGACGGATGCCGGGACCGCGGCGGTCGAGCCGCCGGCCGTCGTCGTCGAGTCGGGGCCCGCGACGGGCTCAGCCACCGTAGAGCGCGTCGACCTCGTCACCGAAGTCGCGCATCACGACGTTGCGCTTGAGCTTCAGCGACGGGGTGAGGTGTCCGGACTCCTCGGTGAAGTCACCCTCGAGGATGGCGAACTTGCGGATCGACTCCGCCTTGGAGACCGCGGTGTTCGCGTCGTCCACGGCGCGCTGCACCTCGGCGAGCACGCGCTCGTCGGTGCGTGCCGCCGCGAACGAGACACCGTCGAGGCCGTTGTTGGCGGCCCAGGCCGGGTACATCTCCTCGTCGAGGGTGACGAGCGCCGCGATGTACGGCTTGCCGTCGCCGACGACGACGCACTGGCTGATGAGGGGATGGGCGCGCAGGCGGTCCTCGAGGACGGCGGGGGCGACGTTCTTGCCGCCCGCGGTCACGAGGATCTCCTTCTTGCGACCGGTGATCCGCAGGAAGCCGTCGCCGTCGAGGTCGCCGATGTCGCCGGAGTGGAACCAGCCGTCGCGCACGGCCTCCGTGGTGGCGGTGGCGTGGCCGCGGTAGCCGCGGAAGAGGTTGATGCCGCGCAGGAGGATCTCGCCGTCGTCGGCGATGCGCACGTCGATGCCCGGCAGCGGCTGGCCGACGGTGCCGATGCGCAGGCTCGAGGGCCGGTTCACGGTCGCGGGCGCCGTCGTCTCGGTGAGGCCGTAGCCCTCGAGGATCGTGATGCCGATGCCGCGGTAGAAGTGGCCGAGGCGGGTGCCGAGCGGGGCGCCGCCGGACACGGCATACGCGACCTTGCCACCCATCGCCGCGCGCAGCTTGCCGTAGACGAGCCGGTCGAAGACGGCGTGGCGCAGCCTGAGGCCGAGGGGGACGCTCCCGGCATCCTGCGCCTCCGACCACGCGACCGCCGCGGCCGTGGCGGTCGCGAAGATCTTTCCCTTGCCGCCGGCCTCGGCCTTGGCCTCCGCGGAGTTGTAGACCTTCTCGAACACGCGCGGCACGGCGAGGATGAACGTCGGCTGGAACGACGCGAAGTCGTCCAGCAGCGACTTGAGGTCGGAGGAGTGCCCCATCCGCACCCGGGCGGTCACGGCCAGCACCTCGATGAACCGGGCGAAGACGTGCGCGAGGGGGAGGAACAGCAGCGTCGAGGAGCCGGTCGCCTTGACGACCTCGGCGATCTCCTCGGCGGTGTTCTCGGCGAGCGTGAGGAAGTTGCCGTGGGTGAGCTCGACACCCTTGGGCCGACCGGTCGTGCCCGAGGTGTAGATGACGGTGGCGAGGCTGTCGCGGTCGAGACCCGTGCGGCGGGCCCCGAGCTCGGCGTCGTCGACGTCGTCGCCGTCGACGCTGAGGCGGTCGATGTCGCCCTGGTCGATGACCCAGACGTGGCGCAGGCCCGGCAGGGCGGCGCGACCCTTCTCGACGGCGGCCAGGTGGGCCGCCGTCTCGACGATCACGCCCACCGCGCCGGAGTCGGCGAGGATCCACTGCACCTGGTCGGCGGAGGACGTCTCGTAGATCGGCACGGGCACGGCGGCGGCCGCCCAGAGCGCGAAGTCGGCGACCGTCCACTCGTAGCGGGTGCGGCACATGATGCCGACGGCGTCACCGGGGGCGATGCCCGCGGCGATCAGGCCCTTGGCGAGCGCGGCGACGTCGGCGGCGAAGGTCGCGGCCGTGACGTCGGTCCACCCCCCTCCCGACCGGACGGAGAACACGACGGCGCCGGGGTGCTCGGCCGCGTTGCGGGCAGGGACGTCGGCCAGGCTGCCCTCGGTGGTGGCGGGCAGGACGAGCGGCATGGACTTCTCGTGCACGGAAAGGCCACTCCTTCGGGGGCAGGTGCGTGCGGACACCTCACTCTAGGACCCCCGCGCCAGCGGGTACCCTCCCCTCCATGGCCGACCGCACGCAGTCCACCGTCGAGATC
>DATITJ010000527.1:0-2234 GCA_035467935.1 Ornithinibacter sp. | reverse complement strand
GGCTATCGCCTGATCGTCGAGCCGTGGCGGGTCATCGACGTGCTGGAGCAGTGGCAGCCCACGTCGGTCGAGCTCAGCGACAAGCTCACCCTGCTGCCGGTGGCGCGCTGGGCCCGTCGCGCCGGGGTCGGCTCCGTCCTCTTCTCCCACGAACGACTGGGCGACATGTTCGCGCTGCGCACCGGCCTCGACGCCACGTCCAAGGTCTCGATCGCGCTGCTCAACCGGGTGCTGGTGCGCAGCTTCGACACCATCGTCGTCACCTCGCGCTATGCCGAGGCGGAGTTCGCCGCGGCCGCGGTCGCCGCCGGCTGCATGCTCGTACGGGTCCCGCTGGGCGTGGACCTCATGACGTTCCGCCCCGCCGCGGGCGAGACAGGCCCGGGCGAGGACGTGCTGCGGCTGGTCCACTTCGGACGGCTGTCGCGGGAGAAGAGCCCGCACCTGGCGGTCGCCACCGCGGTGGAGCTGCACGAGCAGGGCGTGCCCGTCCGGCTCGACGTCTACGGCGACGGCCCGCACCTGGCGGAGCTCGTCGACCTCGCCGGCGATGCCCCGGTGCACTTCCACGGCTTCGTCGACGACCGTGCCGAGCTGGCCGCGCGGGTCGCGGCCGCCGACATCTCCCTGTCGGTGTGCCCCAGCGAGACCTTCGGGCTGGCCGTGCTCGAGGCCCTGGCCGCCGGCACGCCGGTGGTGACCGCGGACCGTGGTGGCGCCCGGGAGCTCGTCGACGCGGCGTCCGGCGCCTGGGCCCGCCCCAACCGGGTGGCGCTGGCCGGAGCCGTGCTCGACCTGGCCCGCCGGCCCGTGGCCGAGCGTCGCCTGGCTGCCCGCGCCCGGGCCGAACGCTTCCCCTGGACGACGACCGTGGACTCGATGCTGGCCGTGCACGAGCAGGCCGCATCCGGAATAGCCGACCGGGGGCGCCGGTTGGCGTGAGGGTGTCCTCCCTCTTCGAGCCCCTGTCCCTCGGCCCGGTCCGCACCGCCAACCGCGTCCTCATGGCGCCGCTGACGCGGATGCGCGCGACCGTCCCCGGCGACGTGCCCAACGATCTGATGAAGGAGTACTACGTCCAGCGCGCGAGCGCCGGGCTGATGATCTCCGAGGGCACCCAGATCAGCCCCGAGGGCAAGGGCTACATGGACACGCCCGGCATCTACCGCGACGACCAGGTGGCGGGCTGGCGCACGATCACCGACGCCGTGCACGAGGCGGGTGGCCTGATCGCCGCCCAGCTGTGGCACGTCGGCCGGGTCTCGCACGAGTCCTTCCACGACGGAGGGCTCCCGGTGTCGGCGAGCGCGCTGCCCTACCGCAACCGCACCACCGTGCGCGGTGCGGACGGCACCCCGACCCGGGCCAGCTGCCCGACCCCGCGCGCGCTCGGGCTCGACGAGATCCCGCGCCTGCTCGAGGACTTCCGCCGGGCGACCGTCAACGCTCGCGCAGCCGGCTTCGACCTCGTGGAGATCCACGGCGCCCACGGCTACCTCCTCCACCAGTTCCTCGCCGCCGACAGCAACTTGCGCACCGACGCCTACGGCGGCACGCTGCCGAACCGGGCGCGGCTCATGCTCGAGGTGGTCGACGCGGTGGCCGGTGCCTGGTCGTCGGACCGGGTCGGCATCCGGATCTCCCCCATCGGCTCCTTCAACGGCACCGAGGATCCCGAGGGGGCGGAGTCGGGGTTGTACGTCGCCGCCGAGCTCGGCCGCCGCGACCTGGCCTTCCTGCACCTCTCCGAGCCCGACTGGGCCGGTGGCCCGTCGCTCGACGATGCCTACCGAGCCGTCCTGCGCTCCGCCTTCCCCGGTCCGATCATCGGTGCCGGCAACTACGACGCCGACAAGGCGACCCGTCTGCTCGAGGCCGGATTCATCGATGCCGCCGCCTTCGGCCGGTCGTTCATCGCCAACCCCGACCTTCCGCGCCGGCTCGCCGACGGGCTGCCTCTCAACCCGCAGCGTCCGGAGTCGTTCTACGGCGGCGACGAGGCCGGCTACACCGACTACCCGGCGTACGGCGCCGCCTGACGCCGCAGGGCTGAGGAAAGTAATGCTTCGTGCCCGACGGGTGCGGGCACCTACGCTCTTCACGACATGCAGGACTTCCCACCCCGGATCGCGACGTTCTTCACCGGAACCGGCGACGCACCCACGCCGGACCCCGACACCCGGTCGCCTGCGGCGTTCCTGAGGTGGATGCTGCGCCAGCAGTGGCAGGTCATC
>DATITJ010000526.1:0-4138 GCA_035467935.1 Ornithinibacter sp. | reverse complement strand
CCCGTGCCGCGGGCGGGTCGCACCGAGCGCCACGACATACGCTGACGCCATGCCTCTGCGCCTCCCCCGCCCCCGCCCCCGCGGGGCTGGCTCCTCCGACCTGCCCACGACGCACGCCACGCCGGGCGCGGCCCAGTCGCTCGCCGCGCCCGACGACGGGCGCCCCGCGCAGTGGTCGGTGCCGATCGGCGTGCGCACCGCGAGCGAGTGGGCGTGGCGCGGCCTCGTGATCGGCGTGGCCGGGGTGGCCCTGCTCTACCTCACGAGCGTGCTGTCCGAGGTGGTCATCCCCCTGCTGGTGGCGCTGCTGCTCGCCGCGCTGCTCCAGCCGGTCTACAGCGGCCTCGCCCGGGTCGTGCCGAAGGGGCTGGCCGCCGGGCTGACCGTGCTCGGCACGCTGGCGGTGGTGTTCGGGATGCTGTCGTTCGTCGGCTCACAGCTGACCAGCCAGCTCGACGACATGACGACCAAGGTCACCGAGGGCATCGACCAGATCCGGCTGTGGCTCAACACGACCTTCGGGATCACCGACACCCAGCTGGAGGGCTACATCGACCAGGCCCGCGACTGGCTGAGCTCGGGCAACCTCACCGACACCGCCACCGCCGCCGGCCTGACGGCCACCCACATCGTCGCCGGGTTCTTCCTCGCGCTCTTCGCGCTGTTCTTCTTCCTCTACGACGGCCCGGTCATCTGGGGCTGGGTCGTGCGCCTGTTCCCGCGGGGCGCGCGGGAGAAGGTGCACTCGTCGGGGCTCATCGCGTGGGCCCAGCTGTCGTCGTTCACCCGCGCGACGCTCGTCGTCGCCTCGATCGACGCCGCCGGCATCGGCCTCGGCGCGGCCATCCTCGGGGTGCCGTTCGCCTCGGGCATCGCCCTGCTCGTGTTCTTCGGTGCGTTCATCCCGGTCGTCGGTGCCGCCATCTCCGGCGCGGTCGCGGTGCTCCTGGCCCTCGTCGCGCTCGGGCCGGTCCAGGCGCTGATCATGCTCGGCATCGTGATCGGCGTGCAGCAGATCGAGAGCCACCTGCTCCAGCCGTTCCTCGTCGGGCGGGTCATGCGCATCCACCCGCTGGCGGTGATCTTCGCGATCGCCGCGGGCATCATCCTCGCCGGCATCATCGGTGGCCTCATCGCCGTGCCGACGGTCGCGGTGCTCAACGCCGTCGGGCACCACCTGCTCGACGGCCCCGTGAGCCAGGACGACATCGCGCCAGGCCAGGGCAAGACACCCGACGAAATGCTCACCCCGGGCCAGGAGGCCCGCGCCGAGGCGGGGCAGGACGAGGGCGACCGTGCCGAGCAGGCCTCGCGTGAGCGGTCCCCCGGCACCGACTGACCCGAGCGGCGGGTGCGGGTGCTCGTCTGGACCAACCGCTGACACCCTGAGCCGAGCCGGACCGGCCGCGGAGCTCGTCAGGCGCCCGCCGCGCGACGCTGGTCGTATGCCGTGTCCTCGTCCTCGCGCACCACGGGTGCGGGGTCGGGCGTGACCGCGGCGGGGGCCACCTCGCGGCGCTCGGCCCTGGCCTTCATCGTGTAGGTCGGGCGGGGCACCGGCACGGGATCCCAGGTGATCGGCATGTCGTCCTCGTCGAGGATGGGGACCATGACGTCGGTGACGACCGGAGAGTCGACCACGGACGACTCGACGACGGGCGCCACGGCCTCGGTGGCCGGGGCGACCTCGAGCGCGACGTCGAGCGGGGAGGGAGCGGCGCCGGCCGTCACCGGCTCGTCCGGCACACCGGGGACCGTGGCCGACTCGGCGTCGCGGACCGGGGCGCCCTCGACGGCGGCCGCAGAGGGAGCCGGCCCGGAGACCGGGGCCGACCGGCGCGCAGAGGCGGGGCGCGCCGCGCCGTGACCGGCCGAGGACGAGGCGACCGGGGCCGGGGCCGGGGCCGGGGAGCGCAGCCGGGCCAGGTCGGCCTGGCGGCGACGGTGCGCGCGCACCATGGCCTGCTCCCCCCGGACACGGGCGCGGAGGTACGCGAACGTCGCGACGACTGCGAGCACCGCCGTGGCCAGGGCCCAGGCGGGGAGCGTGCCGAGCACGACGAGCGGCATGATGACGAGCAGCTCGGCGAGCGCGGCGAGGACGAACAGCCCGCGGACCCTGCGGCTGGGGCGGAGACGGGGCCGCACCGACCCGGCCCGAGCGGGACGGCCGCCGCCGACGCCACCGGGGGTGGCGGTCGGGCCGCCCACCGAGGGACGCGCGGTCGCGCCGGCCCCTCCGGGGTCGGCGACGCGGGCCGTGACGCGGAGCGGACCCGCGGGCTCGGCGGCGACGGCGCGCTTGACGAGCACCTGGGGTCGGTTCGCGCGGGCGGGGTGCACGGCATACGAGCGCGGGGCCTGCTCGGAGAGGTCGGTGCGAGGCAGGGGGTCGCGGCGCTCGAGGACGCGCATGGCCTCGCTGAACTGCTCGACGGTGCGCGCGGTGGCGAGGTGGTCGCGGCGGCGGACCCAGTACTGCACGAAATAGGCAGCCCAGACACCAAGGAGGACGAGGAAGATCAGACTCGACGGGGACCGCACGACTACGACGGTAGGGGGGCGTCGCCGTTCGGCGCCGGACCCCCGTCGGTGTGTCGCGCAAGTGACTGCTGTGACGACTGCGCCCCGAGGGTCGAGGAGGGCTCCGCCGCGAGCCGCACGAGCCGCTCCATGAACGTCTCGCCGGCCAGGTCCTCGGTCGTCAGCGCGAAGGACAGGTGGTCGCGCCACTCCCCCGCGATGTGGAGGTAGTGCGGTCGGCGTCCCTCGAACCGGAACCCGAGCTTGCGCGCCACCGCGAGGCTGGCGGTGTTCTCGGGCCGGATGTTGACCTCGACGCGGTGCAGGCCGAGCATTCCGAGCGCGTGGTCGCCGGCCAGCGCCAGGGCGGTGGGGATGACCATCTGCCCGGCGGCGGCTCGGCTGACCCAGTAGCCGACGGAGCAGGACCGGAACGACCCCAGCACGATCGAGCCGACCGAGAGCTGCCCGACCAGCCGGCCGTCGACCTCCACGGCGAAGGGCAGGGACCGGCCGGCGCGGGCGTCGGCGTCGTACTGCGCGACGAGCTCGGCGAAGGTGCGCCCGGGGGCGTCGGGGTCGGGCGAGGTGGCGTCCCACGGCTCGAGCCACGCGGCGTTGGCCCGGCGCACCGCCTGGAAGACCGGGCCGTCCTCGACGGTGAGCGGCCGCAGCAGCACGCGCACCCCGGTGGGCGCCGTGCCCGCGAGCCGCAGCGGCCACCGCCATCCCGGCTCGGGCGCGTCCTCCGCCCCGCGGCGGCCCGATCCGGCGAGGCGGCGGACCCGGCGGAGCATCAGTGGTCGCCGCCGTGGGTCTGGCTCAGGGCGTGCGGGAGGACGCCGGCGAGCACGGCGAGCGCGTCGCGCACCCCACCGGTCGAGCCGGGGAGGTTGACGACGAGGGTGCGGCCCGCCAGCCCGGCGAGACCTCGCGAGAGCACGGCGGTGGGGATGCCGTTGGCGACGCCCCGCGCCCGGATCGCCTCCGCGAGCCCCGGCACCTCGCGGTCGAGCAGGGGGCGGGTCGCCTCGGGCGTGCCGTCGGTGGGGGTGAGCCCGGTGCCGCCGGTCGTGAGGACGAGGTCCGCACCGCCGGCGATCGCGGCGGCCAGGGCCTCGGCGACCTCGGGCCCGTCGGGCACCACCGTCGCGTCGGGCACCGCGCAGCCCCAGCCCCGCAGGGCCTCGACGAGCAGAGCCCCCCCGCGGTCGGGGTAGACGCCGGTCGCGGCCCGGGTCGAGCACGTGACGACGACGGCGCGACGTCCGGCCAGCGGCCCGGCCTCCGCCCCGGTCAGGGCCCCTGGGCTGCCCGAGGCGCCCGGGGCCGGCCCACTCACGCGCCCTCCTCCCAGTCGCCGCTGCGGCCGCCCGACTTCGCCGTGACGCGCACGTCGGTGATGCGGGCGTGCTTGTCGACGGCCTTGACCATGTCGACGAGGGCGAGAGCGGCGACGGCCACGGCGGTGAGCGCCTCCATCTCGATGCCGGTGCGGTCGGCGGTGCGCACGGCCGCACGGATCTCGACGCCGTCGTCGACGACCTCGAGGTCGACCTCGACGGCGTGCACCGCGACGGGGTGGGCGAGCGGGATGAGCTCGGGCGTGCGCTTG